>CAYIZC010000040.1:0-6150 GCA_964367805.1 uncultured Gammaproteobacteria bacterium | reverse complement strand
TTAAAGCTGGAAATATCATTTCACGAATAGCTGCTTTGGTAACAATATCAACAGTGCGACCATAGTCAGGTTTTTGAGTACCATCCATAATGCCAGTCTTTTCTTTAAATTGAGCTCTGACATCTTCTACCACTGAACCGGCAGTCTTTCCAACTGCTTTCATAGCTAAAGCACCAAAGTAGTATGGTAGTAGTCCACCGATAAGAAGACCAATGAGTACATATGGATTATCAATTAAGAATTGTGAGTTACCACCACCAACATCAACTTTATGAGTAAAGTCGGCGAATAAGACTAGGGCTGCTAAAACAGCGGAGCCAATAGCATAACCTTTTGTAACCGCTTTAGTAGTGTTGCCAACAGCATCAAGGGGGTCAGTAATATTTCTAACATCCTCACCTAATTCTGCCATCTCAGCAATACCACCAGCGTTATCAGTGATAGGACCATAGGCATCTATTGTAACTATGATTCCCGCTACCGATAACATTGCCATAGCTGCTACAGCAATACCATATAAACCAGCTAAGGAAAATGCACCTAAGATAGCAAGAGCAATAACAATAACTGGTAGCGCAGTAGATTTCATAGAAACAGATAAGCCAGCAATAACATTAGTGCCGTGACCTGTGCTTGAAGCCTCAGCTATTTCTTTAACTGGGGAGAAGCTAGTAGAAGTATAATATTCGGTAATTAAAACTAATAAACCAGTAACTGCTAAACCAATAAGAGAGGCAAAATAAATATTTAAACTATTAACATTTACATCAGCTAGTAAAAATTTTGTAACCGGATAAAAAGCAAGGGCGGATAAAATACCTGAAACTGCTAAGCCTTTATAAAGCGCTCTCATAATATTTTTCTTTTTTCCTAAACGTATGAAGAGAATACCAATAATTGAAGTGATAATAGCAACTGCTCCTAAGACCAGTGGGAAAATAATAATATTTTCATTGTTAGGGAAGGTTAGGAAACCTAAAACCATAGCGGCAATTGCAGTAACTGAATAAGTTTCAAATAAGTCAGCGGCCATACCAGCGCAGTCACCTACGTTATCACCTACGTTATCAGCGATAACAGCTGGATTACGAGGATCATCTTCGGGGATACTAGCTTCTACCTTACCAACTAGGTCAGCTCCTACATCAGCTGCCTTAGTATAAATACCACCACCTAAACGAGCAAAAATAGAAATAAGTGAGCTACCAAAAGCAAAACCAATTAAAGCGTTTAAATCTTTTGTAATGTAATAAAATCCTGCGGTACCAAGTAAAGCAAGGCCAACTACTAGCATTCCAGTGACACTACCACCACGAACAGCAACATTTAAAGCTTTTCCTAAACTAGTGCGGGCTGCTTCAGTTGTTCTTACATTAGCCCTTACACTAACATACATACCAATATAACCGGTTAAAGCAGAGAGCACTGCGCCACTTAAAAAAGCAACTGCAGTTAACCAGCCTAGACCTGGTACGAAGCCAATAATTAAAAACAGAATAGCTGCTACAAGAGCAACTGACATGTATTGACGATTTAGAAAAGCTTTAGCGCCGTCTTGAATGGCACTTGCGATATCTTTCATTTTTTCATTGCCATCGGGCAAACGAAGTATAGAGGCAATTACAACTGCTCCATAGACTAAAGCGATTAAAGCACTACCGAAAATAAGAAATGTTGTTAACATAAATTTTTAAATAAGATTTTTAAATTTTTACTATTATTTTTATTTACTTAGACTCTTTTTTTGACTCCTTCTCCACTTCATCCTTTTCTTCTTTCTTGTCTTCCTCAAGCTCTTTATCCTCCTCAACTTCTTCGGTTTTTTCTAAAACCTCTTCTGCTTCTTCAGTTTCAACTGCACCATAAGCGCCTTCTTCCGGAGCAATTATAGTTTTTGACTCTATGTCATCCCCTTTACTCTCCGTGTCATCATTTTTTTCTTCTCCTAAATCACCTTCACTACTAGCTACCTTTTTACCATCTTCAGTCGCTTCAACTATATCTATTTTCCAACCAGACAGACGTGCTGCTAGACGAACGTTTTGTCCATTTTTACCTATTGCTAGTGATAACTTATCAGAGCTAACCCTTACCTCTGCTTTCCTCTCCTCTTCTTTTAGCTCTATACTTAAAACTTTAGCTGGTGCCAAAGCATTAGCAATATACTTAACCGGATCTTCATTATATTCTATAATATCAATTTTTTCTCCTCCTAGCTCAGCAATAATTGTTTGAATTCTTGAACCTCTTTGTCCTACGCAGGAACCAACTGGGTCTACATTTTCTGATTCAGTATAAATTGCTACTTTAGATCTTGAGCCAGCCTCTCTAGCTACATTTTTAATTTCAACGGTACCATTGGCAATTTCAGGAATTTCGAGATAGAAAACCTTACGAAGTATCTCCTCACTACGACGAGATAGTATTATCTCTGGTCCTTTGTGACCTTCTCTTACCTCTTTAATATAAACCTTTAATCTATCGCCTACATTATAACGCTCATTATATATCTGCTCTTCTGCTGGCAGGAGGCCAATCGCTTTTCCTAAATCTACAAAAACATAACGACCCTCGCGTCTTTGAATAATACCAGAAACAACCTCCGATTCCTTGCTTTTAAATTCACCAAAAATCATATCTCTTTCCATTTCTCTAAGTTTCTGAACTATCACCTGTTTAGCGGTTTGCGCAGCCATACGGCCATAGCTTTCTGGAACTGGTAAGTCAGTAGCAATTTCATCACCAATCTTAGCTTCATGCTTTAATATCATCGCCTCTTTATGCTGAATATCTGTTTTAGGATTAAACTTTCTTTTCTCTTCCGGAGCTTCTTCCTCCCCCTCTTTTACATCCTCAGTTTTTTTAATTTCTTTCTTTTCTCTTATTTGATTCTCTTGTCTAAAATCTTCTTTTCGTAGTTCTTTTAAATCAGGGTTATATAAGTTCTTCAACATCTCCGCCTCCTCCTCTGCTTCTAAATTTTCAACCACAGTTTTCACATCAAAAATATCTGACTTGGCCGTGGCTGGGTCAAAAACAACTCTAATGTTTTGATTTCTTTCGCCATAGTCCTTACGATAGGCGGCCGCTAAGGCTAATTCTATTGCTGATAGAACAGAATCGTATTCTAGATTTTTTTCTTCACAGAGCTGTTTTATAGCATTTTTAATATCAGACATATATTTTATTTTATAATTCTTGATTATATTTAATTATTCTTCTCATTCTCACTTTACAGTAAGCAATTTAAGAGAAAAGCTAATTGCGGTAAACAACTAGCTTTCTATTTTTAAAGATAGCATATTTGTAATTTTTGTCAAAAAACTACATCCCAGTAACAGGGTAAAATATATCAGCATTTCTAGCTGCTCTATTTAATATAACTATAGAGAACCTGGTAAGTGACCAAGCAGCTAAAACTATAAGTAGGCCTATAATAGCATTTTTTAAAAGACCTGCTGCTTTACTGGCTTTTTCTGAATTGCCACCAGAAGTCATGTATTGAAAACCGGCCGCAACGGTAAGTCCTAAAAAGATGACTCCTATAAATCCTAGCGCTATTAAAATGATCCTAGCAATTAAAGCCCGTGGATCTTGTTCCGCACGACTCCCACCAAAAACTGAGCCGACTTCCTTAAAACCTACTTGGCCAGCTACTAAATCTTGATCAGCTAGGGCGCTGGGTGAAAAAAAGGATGCCCCTATAATAGGTAGAACAAAGAAGATTGATAAAATAAAGGCGGTAATTGATTTTTTAGTTATTCTCATAAATAATGCTATAATTAAATAAGCTTTCTATATTATATAAAAGTATTAGACAAATAACAAGGAAATGAGTTTATCAAAGAAAATAGCAAAAAATACTATCATTCAAATAATCGGCAAAGTGCTCTCCACAGCTCTTGGCCTTTTTTCTTTAGCCCTTATTACTCGCTACCTAGGTCAATCTGGCTATGGTGATTATACAACGGTAATAAATTTTTTAACTATTTTTGCTGTCTTGGCTGACTTCGGCTTAACCCTTGTTACTGTCCAGATGATAAGTGGTGTTCCTGAAGGAGAAAAAGAAAACAAGATATTAAACAACCTTTTTACCTTCAGACTCGTCACTATAGTTCTTTTCTTAGCCCTATCTCCTGTAATTCTTTATTTTATTCCCTATAGCGCCTCGATTAAGATAGGTATTTTAATTACTGCCCCTTTCTTTATTTTTCCTGCCCTTACTCAAATAATTGTTGGCCTTCTTCAGAAAAGACTAAGAATGGGCAAAGCTGTTATTGCTGAGGTCTCAAGCCGCGTCGTTTTAATTATTGGCGTTGCTCTCGCTTGGTATATGAAGACGGGCTTAAATGGAATTTTACTCGCTACTTTAGTTTCAGGTGCTTCTAGTTTCATCCTTCATTATATACTGGCCAAGGATTTAGCAAAGTTTAAGTTATCTTGGGACTTCCTTTTTTGGAAAAAAATATTAAAACAATCTTGGCCCCTTGCCATTACTATTGTTTTAAATCTACTCTACCTGCGAACTGATATTATTTTTCTCTCGCTTTATAAAAGCTCAGCTGAGGTTGGTATATATGGAGCCGCCTACCGTGTCATTGATGTTTTAACAACCATACCTTTTATGTTTGCTGGCCTAATTCTACCTATACTAACTATGGCTTGGATAGATAAAAAGAAGGCTTACTTTAAAAAAACTTTACAGCGTGCCTTTGACTTTATGATTATTGTTGCTATTCCTCTTTTAGTAGGTGGTGTAATGCTAGCTAAACCTATTATGTTAGCGGTTGCTGGCGAAGAGTTTATTGCATCGGGTAAAATATTAAGCCTGCTTATAGTAGCAGTGGCTTTTATTTTTGCTGGAACAATGTTTTCCCATGCGGTGATCGCGATAGATAAACAGAAGAAGTTGATTGGTTTTTATATATTCACTAGTCTTACTGCACTACTAGGCTATATAACTCTCATCCCTCTTTATTCTGGAGTTGGCGCTGCCATTGTGACAATTTATAGTGAAGTTATTATTGCCAGCTTTTCTGCCTACTGTGTTTATAAATATACAAAATTTTTACCAAACATAAGAACTGTCTTAAAATCTATAATCGCTAGTTTAATAATGGGCCTCTTTCTTTACCTCTACCCCGCCCACCTTAGTGTTGGTTTTTTAAATTTAGGACTGACTGTAATTTTAGCCGCTCTTATCTATGGCTTGTTTTTATTTCTTTTAGGAGGTATAAGTAGGCAAGACATTAAGCTTCTGTTTAATAAAACCAAACCATCTCAAAGTTATAAATAAATTAAGACAGCTTAAACGTAAAAGATATGAATAAAGAATTTCCTAAAATTATTTTTGAAGATGAAGATTTTATGGTTATCGATAAACCAGCTGGTCTTATTGTTCATGGCGCTCCCGGGGTAGAGGAAGACACTCTAGCTGATCTTATAATAGCTAAGTATCCTGATTTAGCAAGCGTGGGTGAAGATGCCCTAAGGCCAGGAATCGTACATCGCCTTGATAAAGACGTAAGTGGCCTAATGGTGATTGCCAAAAACAATAAAGCCTTTCTTCATTTAAAAAACCAATTTAAAGACAGGGATGTAAATAAAACTTACCTAGCCTTAGTTCACGGTGTACTTAGCAAAGACTACGATGATATTAATTTTCCTATTAAAAGAGCTAAAAGTGGCTATAAGATGGCCGCTCTTCCTTTAAATGTAGACGACCTACTTATTAGAAGATCTCCTAAATCTAGAGATAAGGGAAACATAGAGGGACACTTTAAAGCTAGAGAAGCTTCTACTAGTTTTGAGGTTATAAAAAGATATGTAAATTACACCTACTTGGAGGTAAATATTAAAACTGGTAGAACCCACCAAATCAGGGTTCACTTTTCCGCCTATGGGCATCCTTTAGTTGGTGATGATCTTTATTCTACTAGAAAAACTAAAGCTAAAAATAAAAAACTAAATTTAAACAGAGTTTTTTTAATGGCTAGCTCTCTAGCTTTTTCCGACCTCAAGGCTAATAAATTAGAATTTTCTCTTGAACTAGCAAAAGACCTGGAAGCCTTCTTACCAAAGAATTAAATTTAAAAAACAAAAATGAGCTAATTTTATTTTGACGCTATGTCTGTTTTTTGTTATAATTGC
>CAYIZC010000039.1:0-6440 GCA_964367805.1 uncultured Gammaproteobacteria bacterium | reverse complement strand
TAAGACCACTTAGGCCATAGAAAGATTCGACGCTATAGTGTTTAAACTTATAGGCTTTAAGTTGTTTAAATAACTTTGTAGCCTCATCATTACATATCTTTTGCTCGCCCCATTCCTCTTTTGTAAATAAGTTCTTTTGATCAAATATATTGTGCCGGTAGATATAGTCTTGTCTGCTTATAAATCTATCTACCAAAGCAGAGCTTAGTTCATCTAAACCCTCTTTTAATATTGTTATTTTTTCTTCTTTCTTTTTTTCACTCAACTTCTTTAAATAATTGTGAAAGCTTATGGCTGTTTGCTCACTAATACTATCTCTTGTGCGCACATAGGGAGAGGAGAGAGCTAGCCCTAAAGCCTCAGAACGCCAATATAGCTTTATCCGGCTAGAAAGAGGCAGGGAAGCGCGCATTATTTTTCGGCTTGTTTTTTCAATTTTTCGCTTTAGGCTCATTTTGCTTTATTGGCTTAATAAATAATCAGGAATATGTTTGCCATACTATCTCCCATAGCCCTTAAATACCGCTGCTATGGTTTTAAGGGTAATAATGGAGTCAAGGTATATGGAACGGTTTTTAATATAGAAAAGATCGTGTTGGAGTTTCTTTAAGGTATCGGCTCTAGTGGGGGAGTGGTACTCACCTGAGACCTGATCTAGGCCCGAGAGGCCCGGTTTGACAATAAGTCTAACATTATAGAAGGGAATGGACTCTTCTAGCTCCTGGGCCAGTTCTGGCCTCTCAGGCCTGGGGCCAATAAAGCTCATATCACCACGAATTATATTTATAGTTTGCGGTAATTCATCTAATCTAGTTTTTCTAAGAAAGCGACCTAAAGTGGTAATTCTTTTATCCCCCTCTTCAGTATGAGTGCCATCATTTTCCTCTGTCTTCATGGTCCTAAACTTTAAGATAGAGAAGCGTTTGCCTTGTCTGCCTAAGCGCTCTTGTTTAAATAGAGCTGGGCCATTACTCCCTAGCTTTATACTAAGTGCTATTACCGGCCAAAGTGGGAAGGTGGCAAGAAGGATAAAGCTGGCAAAGAAAATATCTACTATTCTTTTTACAAATTGAAATAAATGACGATTGCCTTCTTTAAGGTTATCTAAAAACCATTCTGTACTAAGCGCTTCAACGGGAATCTTGTGTACTAAGTCTTCATAGAAGTCGGGATAGTTAAAGACAGATATTTGTTGAGGCAAAAGAGAGAGAAGAAAGGGTCCGGTTGTCTTGGCGTCAAAGTCATCACAAAGGACGACGGTCTTTATTCTATTACTAGTAATTTTTCCGGCTAGTTCTGAGAAATCATCTCTTGAGGCTATTACCATCTCTAGGCTATAGTTTGCCCCGGGGTTTTTAAGGAGCTCTTCTTTTATGGTTTGCGTTTTTTCATTATCACCTATTATCGCAAGCCCAGTCTTATCCTTTAACTCATCGAAGGCCAGGAAGGTACGGCGCCAAACATAAAAGAGGATAATAAAGAAAGCTATAAATAGGGCTAAGTTAGTTTTAGGGGAAATCTCAGAGGAGATACTTAAATAGAAGTAGATGATAGAAACTATGCCCGCTGAGATTATAGTATTGGCAGTTCTTTTTAAAAAAGAAGGGCTGCCAGCTCTTAAATTTAAATCATAGAGTTGATTTATATAAAGAGAAACGATAAAGGTGAAACCAATGAAGATAAAGCGAGGCCAGTGAACGGCAAATTGCAAAGCAAAGTTAGCCTCGCCGTAACGAATATAAAGAGAAAGCGCTAAAGCGCCAATAAGTGTAAGTATGTCCCCCAATAATAAGAGGGTCTTTTTTTGTCGACTAGTCATACCTCCAATATACCAAGTAGATATATAAAAATCAATTTATTTTAAACCTAAGAGTAAAATAAAAATAGTGAGCAATTGGCCCAAATTTAGCACATAAGGTGTCTTAGGTTAATTGCTCACTATTTTAAATTGTTCTATTTACGTAAGCTATCGCACGCGCAGGCTACAGGGAGTCTATCTACCAGTCTTCACCAGGCATAACGCTTTGCTTAAGCTGCCTCAGTTCAGCTGTAATATAGGATACGGTGCCAACCGCTTGGGTTTGTGATTTTCCTGGGCTGTCGGCAAAAACGATGTCACTAAACTTAGCTCCACCACTAACTATATCTAATTCATAGTTAGGGAGGTAGCCCACACCCACTCTCCAATTAACGATTAGATCACCATTTATAGTAGCACCTCCTCTTACCCACAAAACATCGCCCAAGCTACTTTGGGCATTAATTTTTGAGACCTGAAAGCCAAAGAGAGAGATTACAAAAATTACTACCAGAATCAGGGCAAGCGGAGATATTTTAATCTTACTAAAAATTTTTTTCATATTATATAAATATTAAAAGATAATTGGCTTAAATAATTAATAGATAGTGTAGGGATTAAAGCTACTGGCTGGAGTTGACCCAGGACTTGGATTATTGCAGCAAATTGTAGTAAGAAAACAACGACCTCCCGGTGAAAAATCATCAAAGGTAAAATATTTATACTGACCAGAACTACAAGATTCTAAGGAATATGGTGGAGGACCTGAGAGGTCTGGATAGCAAGTAACTTCTTTTTCCTGTGTAGTACAAGTGAGGGTTGGTGAAGGAGGAATATTTAGACTTGCTAGATAAGCATCTATAGCAGCATCAACATAGCCAACGGTGACAAGGGCATTAAGCTGATATTTTTCTGGTTTTTTTCCAGATGACACGCCTTCAAAATTTGCCACGCCATTAACACTTAGTCTGTGAGCAGGATTGCTTGTTCCTATTCCTAAATTACCTCCGACTTTTAGAGATCCATCTAGATAAGCTTGATGTTTAACACTCAAGTCTCTGCTTAGGTTGCTATTTTGGGCATATATTTTTGAAGCTTGCAGACCAAGTGCGGAGACAAAAATAATGGTAATAAAAATAAAAACAGAACTATTTATTTTTAGATTTTTTATTTTATCGATAATTTTTTTCATAATTATAGATTAATTTTTGAGCTTTAAGTGCAGTGCACTTGATAAAATTATAGGCTTACTAATCACAGCACAACGTGTTTCCGAAATAACCTCCAGCATCCTGGTTATCCAGGTACCACTCAACGACACTATAACCAGACTCACAATAGCCAGGGCCTGTCCAATTATAGGGAACAGGTATTTCGTTCCAGTAGCAAGTTTGCGTCGGATTTGGATCAGGATTTGGAGCAGGGGGGCGGATATGTCTAATTGCGTCTATTCGCGCGTTGATATAAGAAACTGTTGCCAGCGCATCTTTTTGGCTGTTACCCGGTGTGTAGGAATAGACCAGACCACCCACATTGCTTTTGCCAGAAACATTTAAGGGGCTACTTGGGGTTACGCCCAGTCCGAGGTTTCCGTCGATAACTAGATCCCTACCTATAGTAGCCTTACCTAGAACTACAAGGTCTTCACTTAGGCTAGTGTTGAGCGCGTTTATTTTTGAAATTTGAAAACCGAATATAGAGACAGCAAAAATTGTTAAGAAAATGAGGAGTATAGGCTTTACTCCTAAATGCTGTAATTTATAAATAATTTTTTTCATATTTTTTGATATATTTTAGTTCCCAATAATGGGTAAAAAAATAAATATTAAAGAGGCTCTTTACCTTTTTAGACATGTTAGTCTACTAATATAATTTTACCTTATTTTTAAAACCTTGTCTATTTAAAAACCCCTTTTCTTTTTGAAAAGGGGTTTTGGTTTTATTTTTTAATTACTACTAATTTGTCATTACCTTGGGCTAGATAAAGATTATTACCAAATATAGCCAAGTTTCCTTTTTGAGCTCCACTTGCTTGCCAAACAATTTCGCCAGCAGTATTAAATAAGGCTGGTCCGATAAATTGATTGCCGGAGAAGTTATAATCCGCAGAATAAGCATAGAAATTATTACCCTCTTTTTTTAAGTGTAGCTTCAGACTACCGTCAATAAACTTTTTCCACTTTAAAACAGGGGCAGTAGAATTATGCTCATAGCATAAAATATAACTCTTCATCGGGATTTCGGAGAATGTGTCGCCATGAGTTTCTGTGACAAAAATTAATTTTTTGTCGGGGAAATAAGCAAGGCCGCTTGAGTAGGCACTAACAGCGTCTCCTTGGCTTTCCTTAGACCAAATAATATTAAGATTTTCATCGAAGAACCAAAGCACGGCTACATCTTTTTGAGAAATTAAAACACTACCAACTACAAGCACCTTGCTACCAACACTCACTATTGATTCAAATGTCTTACTTCCTAAGAGTTGGTGCTCAGCTACAATATTGCCAGATAAGTCTAATTTACTTAAGAGCCCGTAAGCACTTGAGTAGATAAAATTATCTTCACTTGTAACTAGGTAGTCAGCGCTAGAAGTATTCTTTCTAATTACAGTGCTCCAGAGTAAGTTTCCGTTAGCTGAGTCATAGGCATCTATTGATAAGGTGCCCCAGTAACCAGCAAAGGGGTCTGAACCTCTTACAACTTGAGCGTAGATGACGTTATTTGCGACAGTAATATTATGAAGACTCTTAACTGTTTCGCCCGATATACTCTTTTGCCAAGTTAGTGTTCCCTGGGGGTTAAACTTAACTATAAAAATATCGTTGTCCTTGTCAAAATAGAAACCGCTTGCATAAACGTTACCGTCTTTGTCAGTGGCGACATTCTTAAGTCCTGTGCCATCGATACTAAATTCATTACCAGAAGTAGTTAGAGTTGCTGTTTCGCTGTAGTAAATCTTGCCAGATTTATGCTTTACTTTTAAACGGTAGCTATAAGTGCTTTTTATTTTCAGTTGATCAGCCTCTCCTCCTATGTTTACAATACCGGAGCCAAGGGGCGACAATATCCCAGCAGTGGTCATAGTAAACGCTCCTTCTAAACCATAGTCAAAAGAAAATTCATAATCAGCTAGATTATCTAGATTTTTTACTTCAGCTTGAAGTAAAGCGGAGTGGCCAGCAATTTCCTTAGCGGCTTTTATTTCTAGCTTTGAGGAAACGAGATCTAACTCTACAGTGCTAAATTCTAAACTACTGCTATAGCCTATCTTTTGGCTATTTTCAGCATAAACAGAAACGGTATACTTACTATTAGGCTCTAGGTTAGAAAGCTTAACAGTAAATGTAGGCTCAGAGTTTAAAGGATGAGATATTATTTTCTTTTTTCCATCAAGATAAACTCCCCTTTCTTTAATATTACTACCTCCAGTATTGGAGATACGACCAACTACAGTGGCCTCAGTTTCACTTATACCGTCTATCGATACAAGCTGAAGGCTGGGCGCTTTTATAGTGATCTCTATTTCCGGGTCTTTATCACAACCGGAAAAACTAAGTAAGGCTAGGCTAAATATTGCCAGAGCCACAACAAGAAAGCTTTCTTTTTTCATAATATATAATTTTTTGATTATTTTTAAGGTACTTATATCGAAATGATATAAGGATATAGTATAACAATTACAGCAAATTGTCAAGTATTAAAAGAGAGCACCGTACTAGAAAGGATAAAAAAAGTCTCCTTTAGAAATAGCTTGTTTTTTTAAGCTCCACCAGATTAAGTCAAAGAATTTTGCTGTTTTGTTAATTTACAAATTTAAAATAAATATTTTTTATTTTCCTATTTATGCTATAATAATATGTATGGAAACAAATTGGCCAAAAATTGGTAATGAAAAAATAATTGAATATTTACAAGGAGTGGTAGAAGGCGATAAAGCTTCCGGTGCCTATATTTTCTTGGGTCCAGACGACTTAGGGAAGTCAACCATTGCCCTTGCTTTTGCGCGCAATTTAATGGGCGAGGCGCTACAGTTTGAAACTAGCTTAAATACTGATCTCCATATTGTTGAACCCGAAGAAGGTAAAAAAACTATAGGAATAGAGCAGGTAAGGGAGCTCATTGCCACTTTAAGTCTTAGTTCTTTTCTTAATTCTTATAAGATTGCTATAATTAAAAGAGCAGAGTTGCTGGGAAAAGAAGCGCAAAATGCTCTTCTTAAAACGCTAGAAGAGCCAGAGGATAAGGTTGTGGTAATACTTTTAGCAAACTCTGAGGAAACAATACTACCCACCATCTTGTCTCGCTCCCAGAAACTACATTTTCAAGCCGTCTCAGCTGAAACTACTTATGATTATTTAATTTCTGAGTACGGAGTAAAAAGAACTAGAGCTAGAGACCTGGCTAATCTCTCACTTGGCAGGCCGCTGCGAGCGGTAGATTTTTTAGAAGATGAACTGGCCTATGAGAAGTACCTTAAGCGCGCTAAAATACTCTTATCTTTCTTTTCAATGAGCATCAATGAGCGTCTAAGTCATTTAAGTGAAGTCTATAATGATAAGACCTATAGTTCTTTTGCCGTTCTTAGCGCTAAAGAGGTGATCTCTATATATGAGGGACTCTGGCGTGACTTATTGTTGCTCCA
>CAYIZC010000038.1:0-6677 GCA_964367805.1 uncultured Gammaproteobacteria bacterium | reverse complement strand
TTTGAAAAAGATAGTATTGCGGAAATAAAAAAACTTTTAAAAGGCAAAAAAGATATAAAAAAGAGTGTTATACCTAGTGACGTTATAGTAAAAAATAGGAGGGGAGAAGTGCTAGCCAAAGATATAGACAAGGTTTTAAAAGGAGACGCTATCTTAGATATTGGACCTAAAACCATTTCTATCTATGCGATGCATGTTAAAAAGGCACAAACTTTAGTTTGGAACGGACCGATGGGTAAATTTGAAGAGAAAGATTTTAGTGCCGGAACAATGGCTATGGCTCGCTTGATTGCCTCACGTTCTTCAGGTAGAGCCTATGGTGTAGTTGGTGGCGGCGAGACTGTGGCTGCTTTGAAGGCAAGCTATATGATGGAACATGTTGACTGGGTGTCCACTGCTGGTGGCGCTATGCTTTCCTATTTGGGGGCTAAGACTATGCCCGGCCTATCTGGCATTGTGTCTTAAAAAATAAGTAAATATAAATATATGGGCAAAATCAAAACTATAGTAGCAAGAGAAATATTAAATGCTAAAGGTGAACCAACGATAGAAACGAAAGTCACCTTAGTTAGTGGATTATTTGCAATAGCCTCAGTTCCTAGTGGTGATTCTTTAGGCACTGACGAAGCTTTTGATTTAAAAGATTATGACGCTAAGAGATATTTTGCTTCTGGTAGGATTAGAGCCCTTTCTAAAGTAAATGAAATTATTGCTCCCGCTCTTGCCGGCTATGATGTTTCCAAGCAAATTGAAATAGATAAAAAATTGATTAGTTTAGATGGTCGCTCTGATAAGTCTAATTTAGGAGCTAATTCAATTTTATCAGTTTCTTTTGCTTGTGCTCGCTTAGCAGCTCTTGAAGCCAAACAAGAACTTTTTGTGTACTTGCAAAAAACTTATGATTTTTCAAATCCACAAATACCTATTCCTCTTTTTAATATGTTCAATGGGGGAAAGCACTCAGATACTAATCTTGATTTTCAAGAGTTCTTGTTTATTCCTAAAAGGAAAAGTGCGGCTGAGATGATACGACAAGGAGCCGAAGTTTTCCATAGTCTGGGGAATGAATTAAGGGAGGTGGGTTATGATAGTGACGTTGGCCTTGAGGGCGGTTATGCCCCTGATCTAGATTCTAGTGTAGAAGCTTTAGAGCTTATTATGTCAGCGGCTATAAGATCAGGCTATAGCGCAGGGGTAGATTTTAATTTAGGAATTGACATAGGCTCTAGCGTTTTATTTGATAAAAATAGTGAGCGTTATATTTTTCCTTTGGATAAAGCCTATTTTCAAGCCGGTAGCTTAATTGCCCTGTACGAGGATTGGTTACAGAAATACCCCATAACTTATCTAGAGGATGGTTTAGCTAGAGACGATCTTGCAAATTGGCAGGATCTAACAGCTACCCTGGGGCAAAGAGCACTTATCGTTGGTGATGATCTTTTTTCCAGTAATGCCTCTCGTTTGCGCTTAGGTATAAAAGAGAAGCTCGGAAATGCAATAATTATTAAGGCAAATCAGATTGGCACATTGACAGAAACGATTGATTGTGTTAAATTAGCTCTGAAGCATAATTATAAAGTTATTATTTCCCATCGTAGTGGTGAGACCAATGATGATTTTATAGCTGATCTAGCAGTTGCTTGTGGAGCTAGTTATTTAAAAGCAGGCTCACTTTCAAGAGGTGAGAGGGTGGCTAAGTATAATCGTTTATTAGATATAGAAAGCAAATTATAAATATGGAAGAAGAAGGTGAAAGTAAAAATTTAGATAATTTAAAAAGGCCTAGGCCAGTTTTTTTGTTGTTGCTAGATGGTTTGGGCGTAGCTAGTAAAAGTGAGGGAAATGCCATCACTCTAGCCCACACCCCTTTTATTTTAAGAACATTAAAAGAATATCCAGTTACTATTTTAAATTCTAGCACTGGTGATTTAAATAATCGTTATTTAAGCCTTGGCTCCGGTATTGATACAGATGATCAAGATCAGTTTGTCTATAGTGATTTAAGTAAGGTTTTAGAGTCTTTAAACTATAGGCAGTTAAAAATATTTGACAGCGAGCGTTTAGCGCCTCTTTCTTATTTTTTTAATGCTAGGCGTGAAGAAAAGCTTAAGCTGGAAGAGTGGATAACAGTTTCAGCTGTTTCTAAAAGCTCAAGCTATGATATTGGTGTAGCTAATAAAAAAATATTTCAAGAGGCAGTAGCGGCTGTTAAAAGTGAGAATTATGATTTTATTGTTGCCAGCTCGTCTATTTTAGACTATCTAGCTAGCACTTCAGAATTAGAAGTTATTATAGAGGCAATGGAGTCGTTAGACAAAAGAATAAAAAAGTTAGCTAATGAAGTTTTAGATAAAGATGGTATTTTAATAATCAGTTCTACTCATGGTAATGCGGAGAAAATGATAGATTTTAAAACTGACATGCCGGATAATAAGATGACAAACAATCCAGTTCCTTTTATCCTAATAGGTAGTGACCTTAAAGGACGTTCAATTAGTCACCAGGATGCCCCAGATGGTGATTTAAGTCTTTTACCCATAATTGGTAGCTTGTCTGATATTGCACCTACTGTGCTTGATATTTTTGGACATTATGAAACAAAGAGAGATTTTTTTTCAGGAGGAACTCTGCTTATAAAAAGTTAGCATTTTAAAATATATAAGTGTTTTTATTGCATGAGGGTGGTAAAAACAATCAAGAACCTTTAAAAATAAATAGTATGGAAGAAAGAGTCGTAATGGAAAAAAAAGAGTATGAAACTATTGCTCGTTTAAATGAAGTAATGGGACTTGGAGTGGCAAAAGAAGATTTAATTAAAAAGGAGGAAGTGAGAAAGATTTTGCTAGCCGCCTGGACAAAACCAAACAGATACCTTCATCGATGGGGTATACCAAGGAGAAGATTATCTATTATGGTATCTAAATTAGGAGGTTTTAAGAACTATGTCTTGAAAAAAGATAGAAATGTTCTTAAAGTGCTGCTCTAATTTAAAAAAAAGAAACAAAATAGCCCTAGTATAAAAATACTAGGGCTTTTAATTTATCTAAAATCTAAGCAATTAATTATTTGTAAAAATAGAAAAAGGCTAGGCTAATTAAAATACCTATGGTTGCCCCTACTAAAACTTGAACTGGAGTGTGTCCAATTTTTTCAAGTTGTTTGGGGTAGTCATCATCGAGGAAGTCATCTTCATCTAAGTCTTGAACCAAGATATTTATTGTTTTTCCCTGGAGGCCGAGATAGTTTCTAAGACCAATTGCGTCAACTATAACTATGCTTGCAAACACAAAGGAAATAGCAAACATGGGAGAAGCGGTCCCCTCACTTAGCCCGATGATGGTGGTAATAGCAGTTACAACCGCCGTATGACCAGAGGGCATGTCAGAATAAGCAAAAGCATCATGCCAGGTTATTTTTCTTTCAAAAGCACGTAATATTATCTTTAGACCTTGAGCAACTATAAAGGCAACTACAGGGACTATTAAATAGATGTACATATATTTTTATTTAAATATCTAAGTTACGTACTTTTTTAGCATGGGTTTGGATAAAGTGTTTTCGGGGAGCAACATCACTTCCCATCAACATATCAAATATTTGGTCAGCTCGAGCAGCGTCATCAACGGTGACTTGTTTTAGAATTCTGGTTTCAGGGTTCATGGTTGTTTCCCAGAGCTGGTCAGGATTCATTTCTCCTAAACCTTTATATCTTTGAATATGGAGCTTAATATTTTTCTTAGTAGCATCGTCTTTAGCTTCAGCTTCTTTTTGCTTTTCTAACATCTCCTCTTCATTGTCGTCGCTTTCCATCACCTCTTCTTCTTCGGGTACGCCGCCAAATTCTTTAATTATTTCTACTTTTTCCTCTTCACTATAAGCGTATTTTGTTTTATTGCCTTTTCTTATTTGATATAAAGGCGGTTGGGCAATATAAATGTAGCCACCAGTTACAAGATCAGGGAAGTGTCTAAAGAATAGGGTTAAAAGCAGGGTTCTAATGTGAGAACCGTCAACGTCAGCATCAGTCATAATAATGATGCGGTGATAACGTAGCTTAGAGATATCAAATTGATCACCTATATTTGTGCCAAAAGCAACAACCATATTCTTCACCTCGTTGTTAGCTAGTATTTTATCTAAACGAGCCCTTTCTACATTTAATATTTTTCCTCTTAAAGGTAGGATAGCTTGAAACCTTCTATTTCTTCCTTGTTTAGCACTACCCCCAGCTGAATCACCCTCTACTATATATATCTCTGACTCTTCTGCTTTACGAGAAGAACAGTCAGCTAATTTTCCTGGTAGGGTTAATCCTTCTAAGGCACCTTTTCGCAAGATAGTTGCTCTAGCACTTCGGGCCGCTAATCTAGCTTGAGAAGATAGAATACATTTTCCAATAATTGATTCTGCTTCTTTAGGATGTTCTTCTAAGTATATATTTAGGTGTTCACCTAAAATAGTTTCTACATAAGTTTTAATCTCAGCGTTACCTAGTTTTCCTTTGGTCTGGCCCTCAAATTGAGGATCACTTAATTTCACACTAATAACGGCAGTTAGGCCTTCACGCACATCTTCACCAGCTAAATTCTCATCCTTTTCTTTAATTAAATTTTTACTACGTCCGTAGGCATTTAAGGTTCTAGTAAGAGCACTCTTAAAACCAACCAAGTGAGTTCCACCTTCTGGGTTATAGATATTGTTGGCAAAAGCAAGGACTGTTTCGTTAAACTCATCATTATACTGAAGAGCAACTTCTATTTTATTTCCTTCCACCTCTTTGTCAATATAAAAGATGGTATCGTTTTTTACATTCTTAGCGCGGTGTAGTGATTTGATGTATGACTTAATACCACCTTCAAAATAAAATTTATATTTTTTAGGACGATGATCTTTACGCTCATCTATAATATTTAAAGTAATACCTTTGGTAAGGTAGGACTGCTGTCTAAGACGGTCTAGAATTTTTCCCCAAGAGAACTCAAGTTCAGTAAAAATAGTAGAATCTGGTTTAAAAGTAATAGTGGTTCCTGTTTCTGTGCTCTTACCAATAACTTTAGCAGCTTTTACCGGTGCTCCAGTCTTGTATTCTTGTTCCCAAAGCTTACCATCTCTTCTTATTTCTGCTTTTAAGTATTCACTTAAAGCATTAACCACAGAAACACCCACACCATGTAAACCACCAGACACTTTATAGCCACCACCACCAAATTTTCCTCCAGCATGTAGTTTAGTTAAAACTGTTTCAAGTGCTGAGATTCCAGTTACTTTGTGTTTTTCTACCGGAATACCACGACCATTATCCTCGACTTTAATCATGCCATCAGCTAACAAGGTGACACTTATTTCGTCGGCATAACCAGCCATAGCCTCATCTATAGAGTTGTCAACTACTTCCCAAACGAGGTGATGTAGTCCAGTGGCAGAAGTGGAGCCAATATACATCCCCGGTCTCTTTCGAACTGGATCAAGACCTTCTAAGACGGTAATCTGATCAGCGCCGTATTCATTTTTTGATTGTGTATTCTTTGTCATAAAAAAAATAAAATTCCCGAAAACAGGTTTTTTGTTGATTATATTTAAGTAGTATTTTTGTATATTAATACTTTATTCCTCTAAAAATATTAACAAAAAAAGACAAGAAAGGCAAGCCAGGACAATGTCTTTAAAACAGGACTTTTTTTAAAATATAAATAATGCTATTATTATCTTATATGAAAAAAATATTAGTGACAGGCGGTGCCGGCTTTATTGGTTCAAATTTAGTGGACTCTTTAATAGCTTTGGGCCATGAGCTCGTCGTTGTAGACAACTTATCATCGGGTAAAAAAAGCTACCTTAATCCAAGCGCTAAGTTTTATAAAATTGATATTTGCAGCAATAAACTAAGCAAAGTATTTGCCAAAGAAAAATTTGACTATGTCTATCACCTAGCTGCACAAATTGATGTTAGACGTTCAGTAGCTAACCCAGCCTATGATAATAAAATTAATGTTTTAGGTGGTCTCAATGTTTTAGAGTGCTGCCGTAAATTTAAAGTTGCAAAAATAATCTTTGCTTCTACGGGTGGAGCCATCTATGGTGAAGGTGAAGAAATTCCCAGTACTGAGTATACGCCCACTTATCCTTTATCACCCTATGGTATAAACAAGCTAGCTCTTGAAAAGTATTTGAATTTCTATTATCAAGTCTATGGTTTAAATTACACCATACTTCGCTTTGCCAATGTCTATGGTCCGCGCCAGTTTAAAGGTGGGGAAGCGGGTGTAATTGCCATCTTTGTAGACAATGCTATAGCCAAGAAGCCTAGCGTAATGTATGGTGATGGCAGTCAAACACGAGACTTTGTTTTTGTACTAGACGTGGTTTCAGCTTTAATTAAAGCAAAGAGTATAGATTGCCGAGGTGAAATCAACATCTCCTATGGTAAAGAAACAAGCCTTCTTAGCGTGATAGATAAAATTGAACTTGCACTCGGGGAAAAGATTAAAATAGATATAGCCGAGGCTAAGCTTGGTGAGCAAAAAAGAAGTTGCCTTAGTCGTACGCGCGCTCAGGCAGTTTTAGATTGGGAACCAAGCTACGACTTAGAAACAGGTATTGCCAAGACGATAGACTGGGCTAGGCAGACACAAAAATAGTAGTTATAGATATTTTAATAATATAAAATAGTTTTATAT
>CAYIZC010000037.1:0-6877 GCA_964367805.1 uncultured Gammaproteobacteria bacterium | reverse complement strand
CTTAACAAATAAGCTTGTTTTTGTCAAGACTTCTTTAACAATAGTACTATATCACATTATAATACTTTTGTCAAGTATATAGCATTAATAAGTGATGTTAAATTTTTTTAAAACTAGTAGATATAAACAATAGGAGTGCTATGTATATAAAATAAAAAACCCCTAAACTTAAATTGTATAAGTTTAGGGGTATGTGATAGTTTATTTTTACCTTGTTCGGAAAATCCAATAATTTCCCTCTTGTGTCATTGGTCTTAAATCCCAACCTGTATAGGGGGCTTTAATCTCAACAACGCCATCGAACAGCAAACCTCCTGATTCAAGTGACTTTTTAATAATTTCATCACTTACATAGAAGGTACCATCCGTGGTAACTCCGTAATCTCCTGAATAAGCTTCGGTAGGCTCAACTTTCCAGTTGTAACCCTTAACTTGATTATCAGCAAATCTATTAAATGTTACCCCTTGCTGCATCGCATAGTGAGGAAAATAACAATCTTCCCTTCTATTTGCTCGTACGCAAAAGATAATCTCTCCACCTTGACGTAAGTAATCTAAATTAGCTACTCCTGCTACAACTGGTGCAGCTGGGGCCACTTTTCTCTCTGGTACAATAACCTTTTGAGCAAGTGGGGCGCTAGATTTAACTACCGGTGCTGCAGCAACAGACTTTGTCACTGTGGGTTTAGGACTAACAGTCTTAGTTTTTGCTACCGTCTTCTTACCTAAACATTCGTCTAGGCGCATTTCCAATTCAGCGTTTTCTTTCTCTAACCACGCTACTCTTTCTGTGAGAGTGGCAATTTGTACTGCCTCATCACAATCATCCATATACTTTTCTATCTGAGTCACACTTTGACTCTGACTTTGACTCTGCTCTTGAGTCTGACGCCCACAGCTTATCACTGCGAAAGCCACTACTAATAAAAATACTAATTTTTTCATTTTCTTTTTTTGGTTTTTTATTCATTATACTGATTTTCCTACACTTACCTTTTTAAATTAAAAGGTGTAAAATTAATTCCGACAACAAACTGTGTGCTGTTGTGGTGCGGTTCATAACTTCCTACCTGTTGCTTTACTAAAAAGTATACAGACAAAAAATCATCCCAACCTCTTTTCTTTAGTGCTATTTCTGGCCCTATAGAAAACCAATTACTCTTATCACCTTTATAATGATAGAAGCCGGCATAGAGCTTAGGTTCTACCAATAGGTCAAATTGTCCTATAGCAGCTATACTTTGCTTAAGTTCGACAGTATAAGCTGCCTTATTCCATAGCCACGACTCGTCTATGGGCTTGTCGTTCCAAAAGGAAACTTTGTTTGAACTTAAAGCTTCTTGAAATGCCAACCTAAGTTGAGTTCGGGGAAATAAGTGTGATCGATAGCCAACAATTTTTAGTAAATTAAAATTTAATTCACCAGAAATTAAGACATCTTTTTGATCTGCACTATATTTACCAATATTATTATCAGCCCCCACACTAAGACCTTCGCCACTATCTACACTTCTTTTAAGCATCAGGTTAAACCCTAGATAGCTCGAATGTGTAGTTGAAAAATACTGAGAATATTTACCACCAGCAAAACCAATTGCCAGATCAGTACTTACTCCTTTGTATTCACTGCTTAAGTCGTTACTCTTAGATCTAGTTTGACTAGCTAAGCCAGCAAAACCTAGATTAAGACCTGAGGCTGTTTTAATCGGCATATACTCTCCGTATACACCGTACCAATAACCTTGGTTATTAGTATTTTCCTTGGCCATATGCCCTCCTGTAAACAGAGAGACATTTACCTTATTTCTAAACTGACCAAAAGTGCTAAGCACCATTAATCCTAAAAACACCGTTAATATTACCTTTTTCATTTTATTTATTTTTTAATGTACCAGTTTATCCTTCTTGAAATCCAAATTAAACTATCAAACAATTGTACACTAATTTTAAGATTATGTCAAGGGCTAAGTAAAATATTTAGCTTTTAGTGCCTTATAAAGAAAAAACCTCTGAATTTATATTCAGAGGTTTAAATTTATATTTAGCTAAATCTTTAGTAGATATAAGCTAATTCTCCATCGAGTTTGACCTCTTCCATGCGCACTGCTTGCCAACCAGTCTTGTCTGATTTAATTTCGACATATGACTGCATTCCCCAAAGTTCTAGGAACTTAGCTTTAGCAAATACTCTACCATCAGGTAAAACTCCATAATCTTCTGAGCCAGTGGCTACAGGGGCTAACTTCCAGTTAGTACCTGAGATACCATTATCATAAACACCTTGACTCTGATTCCCCATTAAAGCGGGCAAATGCTTATTTTCCTGTCCGTCTAAACGGAAACAAAATAATAAGCCATCGCTAGGTATTTGTTGATTAATTGACTCATGTTGAGGAGCTAGTTCTTGTCTGCTCGTTTCCGGCGCATACATTTGCTCACTTTGAACTGGCTTACTGCTTCTTTCAAACATTGAAGCTACTTTGTCTTGAAACACAATGAAAAGTAATGCTAGTACCGCTACTACAATAAAAATGTTTACGCCATTTTTCTTTAAATAAACTTTTACTTTTTTTTTCATTTTTTTTAGGCCTCCTCGCCCATTTTCGTTATTAAATTTTCAATGTACTAAACTATATAATAATTCTAGTCTTATTTAGCTATTAGCCAATAAGATTAGAGATATTTCCACTTAAATCTATATCATCTCTGCTCGCTAGATCATCATCTCTACTATCTTCTTTATGTTCATTTTCAGCTTTTATTTCGTTTACCTCTCTATCATTATTTAGCTCCAACTCCTGGGAATAATTTATCTCAGCAATTTTTCTTTTATTTTTATCCTTCTTCTTTGAATTACTGGAACCAAATAAATAGATACTGTATTTATCCTCTGGAAAAATATAGACAAAGAAAAGAGAAAATAAGAAAGCTAATCCAAGTGCAGCTGAGGCATTAAACAAGATATTTGGTTTAGTTGGATAATCTGAAGCAAGTGGCTGATCAATTATATTAATTTTAGCAGAAGCTCCACCATGATAATCCTTATTATTGTTAATAATAATATTGTTTACCGCAAGAGCAATTTTTCTTGCTTCAGAAACATTAGGATGATAGATAGAAATTTCTATAATACCAGTATCCTGTTTTGTTTTAGAGCTGATAGTTTTTTCCCATCTTTTCATTTGCTTACTATAGTCACCACTGAAATAATTTTTATCTATACTATAGTTAGAATTTAAAACTCTATCATAAAATGATCCTGAGTAAACAATTTCTGAAAGAAGTTTGCCTAAGTACTCATTTGAACGAGACAAAGCATAGACATCGCTAGAGCCTGAGTCTTGTGAGACCAGTAAGCGAGACTTAACTTCATATTTTAAAGGACTAAGCAATGACAATAAAACTGTCATCATAGTGGCTACTAAAACAATAGTTATTATTGTTTGCTTTTTACGTCCTAATAATTTCACAAAATCTTCAAATTCCATATTTCAATTTTATAATTTTTAAATCTTTTTTATTATGTCACATTTTATTTTATTTGTCAAGGGTTGGGCCTAAACTTTGCCACCGGACTTGACATATCTAATAATATAAGGTATTGTCTTAGGTTAGTATTAATAAAATATAAAACTTGGTGACACATAGTCGTCAAAGATAAAAAATAAAAAATATGAGAAAATGGATTATTAGCTCTGTTGTAGTGCTTTCACTGGCTTCCCTCTTCTTTATTGTAAGTCCGGGAAAAAGTCGTTTGAAATCATATTACAATGGAGATGCAATTAGTTATCAAGGTAGTGTTTATATCGCTTCTACCAATACTGGTAGTTTAGAGGTATTTAAATTAAATGGCACTAGATTAGACCCTATTGCTAAGCTTAAGGCTTATAATGCTCGCTTTAACAGCTACGATGACTTCTACGATGTAAAGTTAGCATTAGAAGGAAATGGTCTTTATGCCTACGCTGTTTCAAATTATACTCTATATAAGTATGAAGTTGGCCCATCGTCCCTAAATCTTATTGCAGAAAATAAAAACACCTACTGGGAATGGTATAATAGAGTAGATATCTTTGGAGACGAACTTGTCACTATTAGTGCTAAAGGAATTAATGTTTTTACCCGCAATCTTGAAGCTGTAGTGAGACATGATTTTAGTAATAAAAACGCTCCTTATAATATCACTAGCTCTAATCCTAATTATATCCTTTCTGTATCTGAAGAAAAGTCTGCTCTTGAAGTGTATGACAAAGAGAGTCGAAGTATTAAAACTGAAATTCCTTTAAACTTTAAACATGAGAAAGGAAATCGCCAAGCTTATCAAGACGCCGCTGGTTATATATATGTAGTCGATGACTACTATGCTAAGAAATTTGATCTTGCTGGTAAGCTTTTAGCTAGTTTTAAGCATCTAGATTATCAGGGCTTTGATATGGTAAGTACTAATCACAGTCAATATGTCTACTTTAGTAATGGTGTTGGTATAGTAAAGCTAGATAAGAATATGAAAGAAGTGGCCTACACTTGGACTGGCCACACACCTGTTGCCGGTGGTTGGGCCATGGGGCTAAGCGCTGTTTATAACAATGGTGATAAGCTAGTCGTATTTAACAACACTAGCATAGCTGTCTATGATGCTAATTTAAATAAAATTGCTCACCGAGAATCAAACGAACGCAGTGATGAATTTGTTATTGAAAATTTATATCTTAAATTAGATAAACCTAGAGCAGCTGTAAACTCTGCTATAGAAGTAAGCGGTGGTGGTTTCTTTGCCAACGAAGCCCTTAGCTTAAGCTTTGGTAATGATACTATAAGCGCTAAGACCGATGCCAATGGTCGCTTCGCTACTAAAATTACAGTACCAAGTTTAAGAAAAGGAGCGCATGATATTAAAGTTGAAGGCCTAAGCTCTAAACTTCACTATAGTATTTCTTTCCAAGTTGAATAAGAGAATAGGAGAATGAAACAATAAATTAGAAAGATATAAAAAACACTCAAGTAAACTACTTGAGTGTTTTATTTTAGAGATATTATTTATAAGTAAATTAAAGCAAGCTCTTTAACTTATAATTTACTCTTATCTAATACTTTTTTATAAACTTCTAAAACTAGCTTTAAATTACTATCCATTGATAAATGATGTGCGCTCGCTCGAGCTGCTTGTCTCATGCTTCCCATATCAGCCTTCCCTAATCTCTCTATAGCCTCTACTAGACTTTCCACATTTCCGGGCTCAAATAAGAAACCGTTTTTGCCATCTACTACCATCTCGGGCATACCACCAATATTGGCGGCGATAACAGGGCAAGCTAGATTAAGGGCTTCAAGCATAGAAAGAGGCATATTCTCATACCAAATAGAAGGTAGTACTGTTGCCTTTGCTTCCATAATTAAGTCTCTTAACTCAGCTCCGCTCTTAAAACCAAGAAATTCTACATCAGCTTTGTTTTCTTTAGCGAGACTTTCAAGCTTATCTCTATCCTCTCCCTCACCGGCAATTTTTAACTTATGCTTAGATTTAGCCACAGCTAAGATAAGGGAATCTATTCCTTTTTCAGCTGAAAGTCGACCAAAATATAGTAAGTAATTATCTAATCTAGCCTCAGCTAATAATTCATTGCTGGCCTCAAGTTTAGCTGAGAAAGGATTGTAGATAAGTTCAAACTTATCTTTGTTATAACCATATTCCACAACCTTATTTATCATAAACTGACTCGGGGCAATATAACGAGCAATATTTTTCTTATAAATATGCCAAAGCTTATGATGTATTGTCATCTCCAAGCTAGCTAAAAAACTCTTTGCTCTTGAATTTTTAAAGCAGCGGGTTTTAAAACAATTAAAATAATTATCTGGTTTAAAATCTTCGTAAATACGACCATGGGCAAAAAGTTGGTAGTTGGGACAAATTAACTTATAGTCATGCAAATGCATCAGCACTGGTATCTTGTATTTTCTTGCTACATGAAGAATAGAGGGTGAAAGCTGGTGATAGATATTATGAATATGGATAATATCAGGCTCAAAGTCTAATACTAATTTTTTAAATTTACGTTTAGCCTCAAAGCTATAGATAATTCTAAATGGGATTTTAAGTTTATCAATAAAACCTCCTTCATTAAAACTTAAACGAGAGACAAAGTAGGGACTCCACTTAGACTCTATATTTTTAGGATGATGCATGGAAAAATAAGCCACATCATAAGCTGAGTCTTCTAGTGCTTGACCTAGCTCTAAATAATACTTATCTGCTCCGCCACGAGGATAGTGAAATTTATTTACTTGTAATATACGCATAATCTTTTATTTATTGTATAACTTTTCATACCAGACCGAATAATCAAATACCATTTTATCTAGGGTAAATCTTTGTGATATTATTTCATAGGCCTTCTCTATTTTTTCCTTTACAAGATCTTTATTTAGGTGAGTAATAAGTTCATTTAATTTATCTGCCAAATCATTTTCATTTCCCGGCTCAAAAAGATAACCACTTTCATTACTTATTATCTCAGAAATTCCACCAGTAGCACTGGCAACAATTGGCCTGCGCATGGCCGCAGCTTCAAGAGCGACCAGACCTAGGCCTTCCCAGAGAGAGGGAAAAACAAAAATATCTATTTTTTTTAAAAATTCTTTTGGCTCAACTTTAGCTACTAAAGCTATCTTTTCATTTAAGTTTAAAACATTTATCTGTGCTCTTAGCTCATCTTCTAGCTCTCCTTCGCCTGCAATTAATATCTTATAATTTTTATATCTAATTTTTTCAGCGGCCTCAATTAAATGAGCAAAGCCTTTTTGTTTACTTAGCCTTCCCATAGCCCCAATTATAATCTCATCCTTAGATGACTTATTATCTATAAGATCATTACTG
>CAYIZC010000036.1:0-6932 GCA_964367805.1 uncultured Gammaproteobacteria bacterium | reverse complement strand
CTATATTAATATTATGTTTTTACTTATTAGCTGTGGTTTGTGATCGCTACTTTGTTAGTTCCTTAGACAAGATCGCCCTTAAATTAAAAATGAATTCAGATATGGCTGGAGCTACTTTAATGGCTGCTGGTAGCAGTGCTCCGGAGTTGTTTGTTGCTCTAATTGCCCTTTTTAAGCCAGGTAATGAGGCTATGGGCGCAGGAACTATAGTTGGTTCTGCAATGTTTAACATCCTTGTTATTATCGGCGCTTCAGCGATGGTAAAGAAAGCTATTATATCTTGGCAGCCCGTTATTCGTGATTTAATTTTCTATTCTACTAGCATTCTTTTGCTTTTATTTTTTTTCCGAGACGGGAGTATTAATCTTATAGAAGCTTTAATTTTTCTCGGTCTTTACGTGCTTTATGTTTTTGCTGTTTTAAATTGGCAAAAAATATTACCCTATAAAGATAATGAAAAAATTGAAGAAAGCGTGGAGTTAAAGAAAAAAGTGCCAGAAAAAAATAGTCTCTGGCTGTATTTTAAGACTGGAGTTTACAAAGTAATGGACTATATTTTTCCAAAAGAGGAAAAATATTGGACCGTTTTTCTCTTATCAGTTACAATGATAGCTGCCCTATCTTATGTTTTGGTTGAAAGTGCGGTTGCAATTGCTGGAATATTAAACATCCCTTCAGTTATTATCGGCTTAACTGTTTTAGCAGCCGGAACCAGCATACCTGATCTAGTTTCTTCTATGATAGTAGCTAAACAAGGAAGGGGCGGAATGGCAATATCAAACGCAATCGGCTCTAACATATTTAATGTTTTTATTGGCCTTGGCCTGCCATGGCTTCTAGTTATTTTAATATACGGCCTAAATATTCCTGTAGTTACTGAAAATTTAGTAAGTTCTATAATTTTATTATTTGCTACAGTTGTTGCTGTTTTGTTTTTATTAATTACGCGGCATTGGCGCTTAGGTAAATATTCCGGTCTATTTTTAATAGGTCTTTATCTTGCCTATCTTGCCTACGCGGTTATGCAAGTTGTGTAAATTTAATTTTTATATCTATGGTAGTTAAAAATAAAAAAAATCTAAAAGTTGCCTATTTTAGTATGGAAATAGCACTAGAGACAGATATTAAAACATACTCTGGTGGACTTGGTGTTTTAGCCGGAGACATACTCCGCTCAGCCGCTCATTTAAATCTACCAGTAGTGGGTGTGACTATGTTAAGTAGAAATGGTTACTTTGATCAAGTGATAAACAAGGATGGAGCCCAAGAAGAAAAAGCAGCAAAGAAATATAACTACTCAAAGCTTGAAAAAATTAAAGAAACTGTTTCAATGAAATTAGGGGATGATACCCTTGAAATTGCTGCTTGGCAGTATAATCTTAAAAGACGTGATGGGGGCATTTCTCCAATTTATCTTTTAGATACAAAACTTAAAAGTAATAAGAAAAAATATCAAAATATCTGCGATGATTTATATGGTGGCGACAAGGACTACCGCCTGCTACAGGAAATAGTTTTAGGAAGGGGCGGTTATTTAATGCTTAAAAAGCTTGCTTATAAATTTGATAAAATTCATATCAATGAAGGTCATGGTAGCTTTGTAACAACGGCTAAATATTTAGATATAAAAAATAAAACAGAACAAGAGAAGATAAGGATGGTGAAGAATACTTGTGTCTTTACAACTCATACCCCGATTAGAGCGACTATGGATATCTTTAACTTAGAGGATGTTTTAAAATATCAAGCAGATTTTCCCTGTCACTTAAAAAATTTAGTAGAAAATAAAAAGCTTAACATGACAGAGTTGGGAATGTATTTTAGCTCTTATGTAAATAGCGTCGCTCTATCTCATCAAAAAGTTTCTACTAAAATGTTTCCCAAGTTTAAAATTAAAAATGTTACCAATGGTATAGATACTTACACTTGGACCAGTCCTAAGATGGCCGACTTGTTTGATAAATATGTACCCAAGTGGCGAGACTCTAGCGCCAACTTAAAAGAGGTTAAAAAAATACCAGAAAATGAAATTTGGGATGTGCATCAGGCAAATAAAAGAGCCTTAATTTCTCTAGTTAAAAGAAAGAAAAAAGTAGAGCTCAGTGAAGATGTTTTTACTATAGGTTTTGCCAGAAGATTCACGGCTTACAAAAGACCAGATTTTATATTGCGCGACATGAAGCGTTTACTTAAAATTCAAGCAAAGTCAGGAAAAATCCAAATTATTTTTGCTGGTAAAGCCCACCCTCATGACGATGTCGGTAAAAAATTTGTTCTTGAGGTAAATAAGATTGCCAATAAATATAAAGATAAAATTAAGATTATTTTTATGCCCGCCTATGACATGGACATGGCTAAAGTTATTATTCCTGGCGTAGATATATGGTTGAATAATCCCATTCCACCCAATGAGGCATCAGGCACTAGCGGTATGAAAGCAGTTTGTAATGGAGTACCTCAATTTAGTACTTTTGATGGTTGGTGGTGTGAGGGTTATAAAAAAAATAAAACTGGCTGGCTAATAGGTGATAAAAAAGTAACTAAAAACAATTCAGATAAAGATCACTTAAGCAGTTTGTATAAAGTTTTAGAGGAAGAGATAATGCCTCTTTATTATAAAAAACCACTCGCTTGGAAAAAATTAATGCGTTCAACTATTTATATTAACGCTCCTTTTTTTAGCACAGAAAGAGTGGTGAGAGATTATGCCAAGAACGCTTATAAGATTAAGCTATAATTTACTCTTAAATTAATAATTATATGGCAACAACTAAGACTAAAAAAACAAGTGATAAAAAAACCACTAGTGGAAAAAAGAAAGAACAGTTCAAGCTTAATGGCTCAGAAATCGTTGATAAGGTAAAGGACTTGATAAAAGAGGGAAATGTTAGACGAATAATTATTAAAAATGAAAAGGGTGAGTTAATGCTAGAGATACCAGTGACTCTTGCTTTAGTGGGAGCCGTTTTCGCCCCCACCTTAGCAGCTGTAGGCGCTCTAACTGCTCTTGTTTCCAATGTAACTATAGAAGTAGATAGAAAATAAAATAGTACATTTAAAAAAGGAGGTAAAAATGAAAGTAGAAGCTTGTGTTCGTTGTAAAGTTTGGATAGTAGATGATGTAGAATTAGAAGAAAAGGAGAAGACAGCTCTAACAACTCTTTCTAAAAGAGGAGTAGTGAAGACAGTGTTTTATAATATGGTTTGTTGCAGATGTCAGTCAAATTTGGGACAAGCCGTCTCAAACACTCTTTTAAAATTACTTGCTTAATAAAAAAAACAGCTACAAAAAAGTAGCTGTTTTTTATATTTCATTTTATCCTTAAAAAAGCTTTGTTGTTTAAGAGCTTTCAATTATTTTAAGAATTTCTTCAGTTTTATTTTTCACAAGTTCCTCATTTACTCCCTCTAAATTAAGTCTAACTTTTTCTTCAGTGTTGGAACCACGAACGTTAAACCAGAAGTCTGGATAAGTAATACTAATACCATCTAACTTTGAAATATCAGCATCGGAAAAAATTTCTTCTAGTTTACTAAGCACTAAATCTTTATTTCCCACCTCTCTGTTAATTTCACCGGAGTTGAAATATTTTTTGTATTGCTTTACATAACTGGAAATAGGCTGATCGATTTGAGAAAAATAGGCTAGTAATTTTAATACCATAATTGTCGGATACTCAAAGCAACCCATCTCAGCATTAAGGTAGAAATGTCCAGACGACTCACCAGCAAAGTATATATCTTCTTTTATCATCTGCTCTTTGATAAGAGAGTGCCCTACTCGAGTTACTACAGGAGTACCACCATGCTCACTTATTAAATCAGGTGTAATTTTCCCTGGTCTAACATCATAGCCAATCTTTGAACCCGGCTTGTCCTTTAAAAATATTTTAGCCAACAAGCCTCTTAGTATAGCTGGGTCTATAGTCTCCCCCTCATCGTCTACAAAAAATATTCTATCACCATCACCATCACTAGCTATTCCCAAGTCTGCTTCTTTAGCAAGGATGGCCTCCTTTATATCAACTAAATTCTCTTCTTTTAAAGGGTCGGCTTCATGAGCTGGAAAAGTTCCATCTAAATTAAAATTTAATTTAATTAACTCACAAGCTTTTAGTTTTGAAAACAATTTATCTAAATACAGAGAGCCCATGCTATTAGCGGCATCAGCCACCACTCTTAGGTTTTTAATTTTACTAATATCAACTTTAGAAAAAGAAAAATCAATTTCTTCAGCTAAAGAATCTTTAAGAGGAATAACTTTGCCAGGCGTAGGACTTAACATGAATCTATTTTCAAGAATCTTTTCTTTTAAAAACTCTATTCCTGTCTCACCACTAACTGGGCCACCCTTAGCTCTTACCATTTTAAAACCATTCCATTCTTTAGGGTTATGTGAAGCAGAGACAATAACACCACCATCATAATTATTTTTCCCTACAGCAAAATAAAAAGTAGGAGTAGAAGCAAGATCAAGGTCGTAGACATCAGCACCAGCGTCACTAAGCCCTCTGATTAAGTTTTCTTTAAGCATAGGAGAGGAGACTCTCATGTCTCTAGCAACAGCAATCTTTAGCTTCTTTCCCTCCACATAGTCGGGGTCATTTTTTCTAAGCTCAACAAAAGCTAAGCCAAGAAGATAGCCAAGTTCATTGTCAAAATCCTGACAGTATATGCCGCGGATATCATAAGCTTTAAATATTTTTGGATTTATTGCTAACATATAATAAAATACTTCCTAAGCCGAGCCAAATACTAATAAGATTAATTAGCCAGCCGAACCAAGGAATTGAAAATAATAGTGAAATAATTATAACGCCCAAAAGTAAGGGCCAAAACAAGCTACGATAGTTTGTTTGTAATACTTTTTTAATTAAGATGTCTCCTAAAATTAGAGCCGCTAGGGATTGTCCAAGGAAAATTGATACTAGCCACAAAGATAAGATAACTAAAGAAAAAGGAATGCCAATTATAGTAAGGGCACTTACAATAGCAATGGGTGGTAAAATTAAGAAACTAAGCATACCCCAGAGCAAAGCTTTAGTAGGGCTTTGTTTAAACTGGAAGATAAGTTTCTGACTATGTTTACTTAGTGTAGAAATTATAATAAGACCAATAAATAGAAGAGAAAGAATAGAAAACAATCTCATCCACCACCAGTTATTATCTTTTAGCTTGTTGCTGGTTTTAAAATTATTATGATTAATTTCACCTGATACAACAGAGGAGTTACTTAAAGCTATATCCTTTTTAGCATAGTAATTTAAGTTGCCATTTATAGTAGCGCTTTTATCAAGAAATAGGCCACCATTTTCTTTATTATTATATATTCTAAAATTTGCATTTTCCCCCACTTTTGCAGAAACAAAAATACTATTAGCATAGGCATCTACACCACCAGAGACAGTGCCACGAATGTTTGATTTAAAGGCAGCTACTATAAGATCCCAGCCTATCTTAGAGTTCTCGCCTAGTATTACTTGAGAGCCAAAAGCGTTTACATTTCGAGCAACTGCGCCATTTATAATAACTGAATTAGCTATCACCCTAATATTACCACCTACTTCACCCTCGATATCAATGTCTTGTGCTAGAGCAATAATATCACCCTCAACTCGACCATTAACACTAAGGTTGCTAGTTAGAACCATAAGATCACCACTTATTATGCCATCAATTATAATATTCTCACCATAAGCGAGAAGATTCCCACTAATTATTTCATCTGAAGCAACAAAGATAGTTCCTTTTTCTTCTCCATCATCAGCATTTATAGAAAAAATGGGTAAAAAAACAAGAAAGGCGATTAATAAAAAATGCTTTAATTTTAATTGCATAATGTTGTTTATTTTAAAAAAATAGGCTATTCTTAATAAGATTACATCTTAATTATACTTCAAAATGTCAAGAGAAGCAATAAAAAATTTAATATTAGAAAAAAAAGGAGAGATTACAAGCCGTAAAGGTTTAGAGGCTATTAAAAGAATCTATTGCAAAGAATATAAGTTAGATTCAATTAGTAATTCTCAAATTTTAAGTGCTTACCAAGAGTTAGTCTCTGAGTCTAAAATGGAGAGATCTTCAGATTTAGAAAACATATTAAGAAAAAGAGCTATTAGAACTATGTCTGGCATTGCTCCAGTAGCAGTTTTAACTAAATCTTATCCTTGTCCAGGAACCTGTGCTTATTGTCCCCGTGAAGAAGATGTGCCAGTGAGCTATTTATCGAATGAGCCAGCTGTGATGAGGGCGATAAGGTGTAGCTATAACCCCTATAAACAGGTAGTTTGGCGACTACAAGCGCTAGAGAATAATGGTCACGAGCCTAGTAAAATGGAAGTAATTGTTATAGGGGGGACTTGGAGCTATTTACCTAAAAAATATAAATATTGGTATATTTTAAATTGTTTTAAAGCAGCTAATGATTACCAGGCTTTAAAAAATAAAAATAAAAATAAATTAGATAAAAATATTCCACTTAGTGATATTGTTGCTCCTTATAAACAAAGCTTAAGCTTTGAAGATCTTCAAATTTATTTAAAAAAAGAGCAAAAAAAGAATGAGACTAGTGCTTATAAGATAATAGGACTTACTCTTGAGACTAGACCCGATTATATAGATGTAGCAGAGCTTTTAGAAATGAGAGAGCTGGGTTGTACTAGAATAGAGGTCGGAGTACAGGCTATAGATGATAAAATATTAGAATTAAATAAAAGAGGACATGGAGTTTTAGAGATAGCTAAGGCTACCGAGCTTATGAAGCGTTACGGCTTTAAAATAACCTACCATTTTATGCCTGCCCTGCCCGGATCCAGTCCGGCAAAAGACTTTGCTATGTTTAAAAAACTATTTAGCGATAGTCGTTTTCAACCAGACCAAATTAAATTCTACCCCACTGTTGTGGTGGAGGGTAGCTTACTTTACAAATGGTA
>CAYIZC010000035.1:0-7004 GCA_964367805.1 uncultured Gammaproteobacteria bacterium | reverse complement strand
ACCAGTCATAAGAGCAGTATTAGCACCATATCTACCTAAAACTTCACTTCCTAAAGCACTTAGACTCATTTGATGATTAGCATCTAAACGAGACTGTAGTACAACATTATAGGCAGAATTAGAACTACTAGTTAACTTTAGGCTTGGACTAGCCTCTCCTGTTATTTCAAGTTTAGCACTAGGTGTCGCTGTTCCAATTCCTACTCTAGCATTATTAATACCGCCTGATCCGTTTGACTCAGCATAAGTGCTAAGGATGTTATTGCCATCAATTTTCATTACATAGCCATGAGGAGTACCCAGTGGTGAGCTGGCGGTAATAGGCATGTCTAAAAAGCTCACTAAACCACTATCAGCCGCAAATTCTAAAGGACCGATAAGAAGTGGTGCTCCTACCTCAATTTGATTATTAGTATTTAACTTAAACATGTTAATACCAGAAGAGCCATTGCTACTTATAGCTGACAACCACTTGTTGTTGGCAATAGTAATAAGAGAAGTTGGACTATCAGTTCCTATACCAACATTTCCGCTATTAGCATTGTAGATATTGTCACCCAGCTTAGACCAGAAACCAACTGTAGAAGTACTTACTCCAGAGATAAAATCATCAACATATTTTACTGTAGTGAAAGCATCTTTTTGCGTTGTGCCCGGGGTGCCACCATCTACTATCCCAGTAAACTTTCCCTCGCCAACTACGCTTAGTTTTACTAAAGGATTATCGGTTCCTATCCCTACATTGCCATTATTATAATAAAGCTTAGTTCCATTACTGAGCCACTTAGAAGTTACAAAAGGTGAACCATTTTGATAAAGATCGCCATTGAAATTAATATTACCAGCTACGCTTAGGTCGCCAGGAAAAGAATAATTACCGCCACCAGGACCACCAAAAGTGCCACTACTTACATACAAAGCATTGGTTGTTCCTTGAAAAAATCCCGCAGTAACGCTCTTATTGTTAGGAAGAGTTAGGTTTCCGTTTAAAGAGACATCGCCGTCTTTATTTAAAAAATCTAATTTTAAGTTATTCCAATCTGTGGCATTTAAAGTTCCATTTGGAATTTTGTTATAATCTCCAATAAAAGCTGCTTGTGTAGTTAGTGTTCCTAAAAATAAAAAAGACCCGACTATAATTAGCACGGAGGCAAATTGAAGTATTTTTCTTATTTTATTTATCAACATTATACAATTAAATTGTCTCCTTTTATCTTTATAGACACTAGCTTAAGAATACTTAAATTATATCATTTTTTATTATCATCGCCAAGGTAAAACAAGACTTATCGTTTTAAAAACTAATCTCAACACTACGAGAAATATTATTAAATGTTCCCACTGAGGTATAGTTATTTATGGCACCAGGATTATTCTTATCACGTGTATGATATATCTTATAACTTGTACCATCAGGAATAGCTCCACTAGTAATCGGCTCACTGCTACCCTGCATACTAGCGGGGTATCTTATTCCCTGAGTTCTAAGTTCCCAAAGAATTTTCTCCGCCCCGGCTTCAGCTGTAAAATAAGCCCGTGTAGACTGTGACTGCACTCCTCCAGCAATAATACCGGTAAGAATAATATAGGCCCCACTCATAGCCACTATCAACATACCTGATAAAATAAACATGGTAAAAATTAAAGCACTACCTGGTAAGTTAAACTTAGTAGATTTTTTCTTATCCTGAAGTAAACAATTTCTTTTTTTTCTTTTTTCTATATTCATATCTTAATTACGATAATAACGTGAAGTAATAGTGGTCTGTATTTCCATCTCTGAAGCTGACTTTTGTTCACCTAAGGCGTAGGCAGAAAGAGATAAGGTTACACTAGGCTGATCATTAGTATTTAGCACAAAATTTAAGTGATCAATATTAATCTTTTGTGGAGAAATGAAACCTGAGTTTGCATCTCTTGTAATTTGCCAGCGTCCACTACCTTCGCTACTTGCAAGTTGATAGGTGACACATTCCTTATAATAATTTTGAAAACGCAAAACATCGCCTAAGGCGTTAGTGCTAGTGGCAAATATTTCACCAGCCGGCACGCTACAAGAACCATTACTGCGCCTAGCCATACGCATCTCTTTACTAGTCACTTCAAAAAAATACTTTAAACTTTCTTGAACATTTTGACTAGCAATAGCTTCCCTTTGTCCTTTTATTACTAAACTAAAAATCTCAGTAGAAGAAAGTACTATAAAAGAAAACAAGGCCACAGAGACTAAAACCTCTATTAAAGAAAAGCCCGGCTTATTTTTTGTTTTAGTCAATCCAATCATAGAGAACAGTTTCTAAATTATAAATAGATTCTTTATTTCTGTCTTTCCAAGTAACTTGAGCTCGCACCACCATAACATCACCGGATGTCTCTAGTTCTATTTTACGGCTCAGCTTAGTTTTCTCGTGACCAAGATCATTATGTGTATAGAAGCCTAAAGCATCGATATATAAATCTGCCTTATCACTGCCTGCCGCTAAGACATTGGGGGACTCGTCTAGATAATCCATGTAATAACTACCGCTCACTAAGTTCTCATCCCAGGCAACAGCGTTTACCCAATTAGCGTCTCTGGTTTTTCGCACTAGCTCAATTCCCTCCTGAGCTAATTGATAGGCAATAATATTATTTTTATTTATCACCTGACTTTGAATATTTTGAATAACTAAAGACAGAACACCGAGTAATCCCACTGAGACAATAAATAAAATAACAATAATCTCTACTAGCGTAAAAGCCTGCTTGTCTTTTAAACACGCCTTGTAGCTTCTAATTTTATTTTTTATATTTCTAAATATCATAATCAACTTTGCCTAATCTATCACCTCAGCTAAACCTAAGAAATTTATAAAAATTGTTTTAAGTCCGCCGTTTTTTAAGTCTTCTAGTTCTACATACAACTCCGTTGAACTAGAAACATCACCTGCGGCATTGCTATAAATATTTATCCGAGGATCAGGGGGTAAGAAACTTAAGCTAGCTTTTGTTTTACTTACTCCTATTTTACTTTTTTTAAAACGAATTTCACTTATCTCTATTCCGCGTGGTAGGTTTATTACTCTTGCTCCTTTAGCTACATCACTTTCTATATCGGAATTATAAGCATGGTAGCCAGGCTCTCCTGGTGCCTGCATATCAGGAAACATAATATATTCGCTCGGACTATCGACATCAAAATATAGTCCCCAGCCACCAGGAGGAACTTTATCTCCATAGGGCATAAGTCCTAAAGCATTATTTTGGGTACGATGAACATCAGATACTAAAACTTGAGCGGCCATTATAAGGTCGGTCCTTTTATTATTATCTTGATAATTAAAAATAAAAATAGTTGCCACAAACATAACCACCGCCAAACTAACTATCATCTCAATTAGAGTAAGAGCCCTTAAGTCATGCTTGTTCCTAGTTTTAGTTTCAATATGTATCATCTTTATTTATAGATATGATTTAGTAGTCCTCTACTTTTACCTCACGCCATAAAGGTAGGTCATAGTTAATACGCAATGTTGTGCTAGTACTACAAGTATAACCCTCCCAGTCTGTTACCTGTAGACTTATTTTAGTGTTGGCCGGATTATGAAAGTTTATTATCGCTACAGAACTAGTGGCTCCTTCTATACTTGCACCATCATCGCTTGTAGTCCATTGAAAATTACACAATCCAGGATAACATGACTTTGGCACAGCTGGACTGCTGCTTTCAAAGGCTAAAGAAGTGCTAGTGAAAGTTGTGCTAGTACTAGTTAGAGCCTGTGTACCGGGCGGCTCCCAATAGAAGAAAGGACTAGGCATTTCATGCATAAAGGTTTGAAAGGTGAGTGGATTTCCGTCCCTATTTTGATCACTGTCTTTTTGGGCATTATTTGTATTATATTGTATCCATTCAGTTGGCTCATCCTCATCATCAAATCCGCGTAACCACCAGTAATAGGCGGTGTTATAATTTAGGAAAGCACTGCTAATTATGACCTGCTGAGCCCCGCTTGACACCTTCCCTGACCAATAAGCATACTGACCGGTAGAAGTGCTAAGTACATTATTAGTACTTACCACAACTTCATAGGCAGTCTGGGTGCCACTAAGCTTATCCCACTTTAAAACCGCTCGCCTAGCTTCACTGCCGCAAGCATTGCTATAATTCCAATTAGGAGCACTAAGTCTACCTAAATTTAAATCTTTAATATAAACCTTATAATTATCTCGGCTCAAACAAGTACCAGGAGCAGGATAATTTTCTGTGCCACAGTTAAAGCTAAGCTCATAATCACTACCATCAATAGTACTTTTCGCACTACCAGCAAAATCACCTAAGTTAATATTTGCTCCCGGGTAGAAATTATTTAAATAATCATCATTGGTGTAAATTGAAGCTAATTTTTGTGGTGAATAATCATCTAGTTTTATCCACCTATCAGCTAGACCATCTAAGCGACTATGTTTTATAAGCGCCCAACCATAGATTTCTTGAGTATCATAGGAATAACAAGCTAGGCAATTTCCACTAGGACCACAGACTCCGGGACAATTTGCACTAAAAGCAAAATTATCTGGTGGCCTATTGGTGGCTGTTCCGTCGTAGCTAAAGTCGACAAAACCTATCATCGGACTCCAAGCAGAACCAAATAAAGCTCCATTATCAGCCAGTTGCACTTTATGACCATTTTCTGAACAAGAGTCGTAGGTAAAATGAAACTCCTCTTCTTGCCACCAGGGATTGATAAAAATACCAGCCCCAGCTAAATTACCAGACTGATTTAAAAAGTTTCCCGTAATATCATCTAAACAATTAAAGGAAATGTAGCCATGGTCTTCTAAATAAGCTCTACCTCTTAAAGTTGAAGTAGCGGCGCTACTAGGACTCACAAAAAATAAAAAAGACAGGAAACAAAAAATTCCAGCTATGGTAAAAATTAATTTCTTATCCCTTTTTAACATGTCCTTATTATAACATTATTATAGTTTAAAATAAATTATTTATAGTATTTATCCATAAACTTTTTCCCCAGCTCTACCATAGCGATTCTATCTTTTTCGGCTTTATCATCATAACCCACTAAATGCAGTAGTCCGTGAGTAAAAAGAAAATAAAAAATATAGCTATATGATTTTTTCGCTCCGAAGATATCATAATATTTATCTACCCTCTTAGCCTCAGATATATTTATAAATATCTCCCCCCAGGTGCTAGCTGCCAAAGGCTCAGCGCCCATATCAACTTGTAGTGGGAAAGTTAAGACATCGGTAGTTTTATCTATCCCTCGATGTTTCTTATTTAAACTTTTCATTTTAGCGTCTCCTACTACCACTAAAGATACCTGCCTATCTCCTAGCTTGTAGAACTCTAAAACACCACTTAAAAGACGCAAAGCTTTGCGTCTACATATTTTAGTTTTAGTATTATTTACGAGATCCAACATATAAAAATAAGAATTTTTATTTTTTTAAAATCTTCTTTATGACTTTCTTTAAGCCCTTCCCTAAGCTATAGACCCTATAATACATAGAGCGAAAAACTATATCATAAACCCCAGCATATTCTTTTTCCTCTCCAGAAAATCCCATCTTAAAACGAGTCACCCCCGGCCACTTAAGCTCATCTATGCCATAGAAGTCATATAAGCTACAGCCCCTACTCTTGGCAACTTTAATTAACTCAAACTGTAGCAAGTGAGGGGCCATTAGGCGCCGATATTCATTGTCACTAGCTCCGTGCAAATAGGTGGCTTTTTTGCCATAGAAACAAGCTATAGCAGCGGCAATCTTTTTCCCTTCATAAACAGCAAAGTATAGTTTTATAAACTTAGAATTAGACTCAAGTAAATTACGATAATGCTTTTCACCATGTATGCGAAAGTCATCCCGCTCAGAAGTTTTTTCCATTAAATTCCAAAAAGAATAAAAATCAGTCAGGCCTCCCTCCTCTATTGTAACGCCACGCTTAGCCGCTAGACGAATGTTATATCTCGTCTTTTGATGCATATCTGCCAATAGCTCTTCTTCAGGTTTAGAAATATCTAGCACTAAGGTTTTCTTCGGTTGTACGTCTGAAGCTCTTTTAATCCGAAAAATATTAGCTAAAGATTTAGCGGGAAATATGCTTTTCCATAAATCACTACCACCACAAGAGGGTTCGATTTTTAAAAATACAGCCTTTTTATTTAAACGCCTAATGGCTTTAAGTAAGAAGCTTATCACCTCTTTTTTCCGCGCTTCATCTAAGTCAGACTTAAGCAAAGGGCCTCTGGGAGCGTAGTAATAGAAAAAATTAGACCTAAGCGGTTTTTTTATTAAAACAATTAAAGCCAAAATATCGGAAGCTAAAACCATACTCTCTTTCTCAGACACACCCCCTACCACCGCCAAAACCTGAGCCTCACCTCCCTCTCTTTTTGTTAGCTCAAACCACTCCGGGCTAAGTAAAAACTCAGCACCAGAGATGCCCGGATTAAGAAGCAAAAACTCCTCCCAAACTAATTTGTCTAAATTTCCTATAATTTTCATATACCCCAAATATTATAGCTATATTATAGCATTTAAATTTACAAAAATAAAAGAAGCCACGTGAATGACTTCTTTTTTTCTATACTCTATTCCTAGAAAAGGTATTAGCTAACTCTATGGCTATTTAGGAAGTTGGATTCCTGCAGGAGTAGCGTAATGAACCTTATTTCCCTCAACATCATTAACTGTAGCCCCTAAGCAATACTGTATACTGTAAGATGCTTTTCCAGATAAAACGTCGCCGTCCCTTGTATAAGTGTAGGCATAGGGAGCAGTAGTCCATAGATCTGAACTACATTTAGTACCATCAATTACTGATGGTGGAGTAGGGACACTGGCTAGATAAGTATTATCGGTTGTCCCAATTATACCTCCAGTAGTAATAGTAACAGTACCGGGGTAATCTCCAGTTTCATTATAATACAGCTCCAATGCAGTTTGCATTTGTCTTACATCAGAGATACGTTTAGCGTCTCTTGCTCTTGCTCTTGCTTGGT
>CAYIZC010000034.1:0-7019 GCA_964367805.1 uncultured Gammaproteobacteria bacterium | reverse complement strand
CTTCCTAACTTAGTCATAGCCAAAAATTAATAATTTTTTTTCTTAATTTTTGGCTGTGACTAAATAAAGTCAAAGCTCCTACTCGGACAAGAGTAATTAAAACATTTTGGAGAATGGCAAAAAGGACAACGTTTTCTTCGGAAAACTTAACAGCTGGAGAGTTAAACGAAATGGTTGAGATTTTAATCGACTTAACCCAGGTAAAGGACCCTCGTAAGTTATTTAAACTTATGCGAGATGGTTTCTTTTCAATTAAGCTAAAGGACCCCCTTTGTAGAAAAGTAAGTGGCTTTACTTATTTATCACTGACCTCAACCGGGAAAAAAGGACCCGAGTGGCAAGAAGATCTAATCAACAAGAAGGTTATTTTGGACCTATCAACACTCTATCTCTTGAGTAACGGTGGATTTAAACCCACTTCTTATGAAAAGTTTAACATCGCTATTTTAGATGGTGATCTTTTCGCAGATAAAGACAGGAGAATAGAAAAAATAGGTGACATTGCTGCTCGTTCACAACTCCTACCTTGCACCCACGAAGTCGCCTTCCTACTAGCAAACCTTCTCACCAGTGAGAAGATTGGTATTAGGCAGCCTGCTACTATAGTGGCTATGCATGAGCCAGTACCAAACAAGGACGGAAAGCCCAGTCTAGTAACTATTTCAATTGATAAGTGTATAAGTATAGAATTTATTCCAGCAAATTCTTGCTTTAAAAGCTTGAAAAATGTCTATTTTCTCTTTCGAGCAGAAAATTCTGTCGCAAAAAAGAAATAAGACTTTAACTAAGTGATAGAAATCACTTAGACACTCTAAGCCCTAGTTTAAATAAATAATTTATTTAAACTAGGGCCTTTTTTAAAACTAAGCAAAAGAATGATAATATTTTAAAATTAGCTTAGCAGTTCCCAAAATATATATTGGACTAAGATAAGCCCTTGCCAAAAGTTAATATATCTGCTATAAGTGATAGGTAAGATTAGTTCTTTTAAAATAAATGAGACTTGGTCATAGCCAAAAATTGATTAATACTATTCAATTTTTGGCTATGACTAAGAAAGTTGTAAGCTCTGACTCAGATTGAGTAAACAAAAATATTTGTAATGAAAACAAAATCTAGTCCTGTGTCCAAAAACTTAGAAAGTGGACTCTTAAAACCTAAAGGAATATCAATTCCTATTAGTGAACCCAGATGGATTAAAAAAGATAATCTTATTTGTTTATCTCTTACATCCAGTGGAGCATTCGGGCTTAAATGGATGAATGGCTTAAAAAAAGATATCCGCATCGGTGATGAAGCTTATCGTTTTTTAGCCAAACAAAAACAAGGTGTAAGAGCTAAAGAAACTTTTGAACTTGCCTTTATGCATTCTTCTATATTCTTTAGCCAAGAACAACACCTCGCCAAAGCTCGTGAATATGCTCATGATCTAGGTCTGACGCTAGCTAAGTCTGAAGTATTCCCTCTTTTGTGTGAATTATTCAGCTACCAAAGCAATGCTATTAAAAGACCGGCTACCATTATGTTAGTACATGAAGAGGTTCTTGATAAAAAAGGAAAACCCATGTTGCTAACAATAGAGCTTTTAAATGGATCTATTAGACTATCCCACCACTCACTTACAAATGAGGAAAAAATCTTTAAGTCTAATGTGTATTTTGTTTTTGCCACTAAATGTGATGCTTAAAAAAAGCAAAACAAAAGGCAAGCGCAAAAAATCACCACCCTTAATTAGAGACCCTGATTAAATAAATAATTTATTTAATTTGGGTCTTTTTTCTTTTTTAAAAAAATATTAAATACTATTTAGAAGTAAATTTTAATATTAAAGTGTATTAACAAAACATCTCCCCCTTGCCAAAATATCATATATGTGCTATAAATATAAGCAGTCTTAGTCCTTTAAAATAAATCACTTTAGTCACAGCTAATAATATATTAAAACTTAGTATGTTTTTAGCTGTGACTAAAAAGGAGTTATAGTTCCTACTCGGATGAGAGTAAATAAAAAAGGAATACACAATTATGAGCGAAACTAATGGATGTAAAAGGTTATTTCCAATCGTACATGCAGATTGGAAAGAGTTAGGAGATTTAAGTTTTCTGTCTATCTCGCCTAATGGTGGCGAGTTTAATCTTCAGTGGATAAGAAACTTAGAAAGAGAGTCTATGAGCAACGAAGCTCTCTCAATTCTTGTAGATCAAAATTTCAATGAAAAAACTAAAAAAACACATGATTTAGTTTTTGTAAGGGGTGACATCTTTAAGACTGAAGATTGCCATGCTATAAAAGCAAAAGAATTTGCTAAACAGCACAGATTAGACAATCCAGGATTAGAGGTCTTTCCATTACTATGTGAACTATTCTCGTTTCAAGTAGACGAGTTAGTTAGACCCTCGACAGTGATCCTGATGCACAAAGAGCTAAAGGATAAACTAGGAAGACCAATGCAACTAAGTATAGATATTACAAAAAAATCTATTCGCGTCGGTCATTATGTTGAGCTTTGCGAGGACAAAAAGTTTCTTAGTGATGTTTATTTCGTATTTAGCACATAACTAAGACTAGTCTAGGCCACAAATGCCTAGCTCTACCCAGATATTATTATAATAATAGTATCTGGGTTTTTTCTTAAATTACACCTCTTGCCAGAATCAAGTATATGTGATATAAGTATTAAGAAGTCTGGTCCTTTAAAAATAAATTACTTACTTTAGATGCAGCCAAAAATTGAATAAATATTAATCAATTTTTGGCTGTAACTAAGGTAGTCTATAGCTCTGGCTCAGATAAGGGCAATTTAAAAAAATTATATCTATATGGGAAAAAAGGTAGGTATTTTGTTTGCTGATTTAAATGATCAGAGACTAAAAGTGGAGAATTTGGACATACCCATAATTGAGTCCAGGTGGGTTCATGAAGAGAAAGTAAGTCATCTATATCTAGATTCAAAAGGTATCTTTGGGTCAAAGTGGCTAAAGAGTCTAAACGGGAATAAGCTTAGCGATGAAGCAAGATTTTTTCTTACTTCCCTATCCTTTGAAGGAAGGACTAAGTCTAGCTTTAATCTTGTGCTAGTGGATTGTGATGTTTTAAAAGAAAATAATTGCAAAGATTGCAATATTGCAAGAGCAAAGCAATTTGCCAGAAAAAATGGTCTCTTTGAAGCTAGTCCCAGGGCCTTTGCATCACTATGTGAATTATTTATTCACCGTGTAGATGAAATAGAGCGTCCTGCTAAATTAATTCTAGTTTCAAAGCCACTAAAAGATATTGCTGATAATGATATTATGCTAAGCATAGATCTTTTAAGCAGCTCTACTCTTATTGGTGATGAGAGAGTAAACAATGAAAATAGACATTTACATGGTAAAGTCTACTTTATCTTCTCTAGTCTAGAAGATGAACCCTTCAAGTAGTGCAAAAAAAAATAAGACAAAAGTCTTATAACCAGCCAGATATTATTATAACAATAGTATCTGGTTTTTTTATTTTATAAAATAGCCCGTAATATAACTAGTGGTACTTTCTATATCGTCCCTTCCTGCTAGTAATGCTGAGTTAGTATTCCTTTGTAGCTTAAAACTAGCTTCATTTAATTGGCTGTAGAGCGCTATAGTATAAATTGTTGCTCTTGAGTCTACCTCTATCTTATAAATATTGTCTAGGTCCATATTTCCTAAAACTTCTAAGCTATAGGCATCATCTACTTGGGCTAGGTCACTAGTTTTATAATGAGAAAAATCTGTACTAGCTAGAACTAAGATATTTTTCTCACTTTTAAGTTTATATAAATAATTAGCCAAATCTTTTGCTTCTTCCTTGGTGTATGAATGTCTTAAAATTAAAGGCAAGAGCTTAGCTTGGGGAAATGTTTTTTTGATATAGGAAACTTCACTATTTATTGCATGCTCCCCTATTAAAGCCTCATTTTCAAGCGCTAAGAGGCCATCACTTTCCATAGCACTAATTGTAGCTATATCGGCCTCAAGGATGCCATAGGGCGTCTTATAGCCCCAATTAGAGCTAATAGCTTGCGCCTTGCCACTACTAAAATGGTTAGGACCAATTAAAACTATGGTTTCATAATCCTTCCCTTCTAAGTTTGCAAAGAAATTAGCAATTAAATCTCCGGCCACTAAGTGATGGGGGATGATACCAGCTAAAACAAGACTATTTTCTAAATCAAATTCATCACTTTTAAACTGATAGGTGCTTTCAAAAAACTCTCTATCCCTTGGTTCACTATAGTGATAGTTTAGATCACTGCCAGACTTAAAAGAACTATCACCTCTCTCACTGGCAAGAGCTCCAGCCAATTCTTTCTCCCTATCTATATCTTTTTCTATATTTAAAGACATAAGGCTTAGGCTGGCTAGAATTAGCAAGCCTAAGCTAAGAATAAATAAAAATATTTTAGATTTTACTAAAAGCTTTAGCATCCCTTATTTAATTAAAGCTTTAGTCCAGGGACTAGCTTGGGGCATCTCACCTTGTCCAAGATAGACTCGCTCTTGCCAGGCTTCGTCATTTAAGCGACCGTCTAGTTTTTCACTAAATTCATAGTGATTGAAAACTAGACCCCGAGTTAATCTGCTTCCATTTGCATCCTTTATCGCTACATAGATAATATGGGGCTTGCCGGTAGCTTCATATAATACTTGAGACCTTAGAGCATCGGTATGGATATCAGCGATAATACCAGAGCGCTTCTCTTTGTCACTTAATTCTTTGCCGGGCAAGGGGGCAACAATGCTATCTAAATTATTATGGAAAATAGTGCGCAGTTCTTCAAATTGATCTTCAGAAATTTTTTCATTTAAAAGTTCTAAAGTAGCAATTTCTTGGAAAAACTCAGCTGAGTCTATAAAAGCTTTATACCTAGACTTAAAGTCCTGAGGCATAATATTTCTGGCCTCAAGTCCCTCTACTGTCGTTTTGGCAAGAGCTATTATCTTATTCCAAAAGACTAAATCTGGCTCAACGTAGCCCATAGGGACAGCTGGTATTTCTTCTTCCTCATTGTAGCCAGCTCCAAGCTCAGCATATGACTGTTTAGCGTAGAGCAAAGTATCGTGCTTGAGTTCGGTATAGGAGCCTAGCACTGTGCCGAGGTTTTTCTTAGCCCAAGCTTCACTTTGCATAAAGGCAGGATAACCTGCGCCATAGGAAGAAAGAAGGCTTCTAAAGCTATCTAGCCAACGCATATAAATATTGCTTTGCCAATTTAAAATTGTATAGGCCTTAAACTCAGCTTTAAGTTTATTTGCCACCTTAGCAATTATTCTATCTGACTCTCTTTCCTCTTTTTCTATCCTCTCCCTATCATTTATCCATTCATTTAAATAACTAGCCACTGTCTCATTTTCAGGAGCAATGACATTTAGAGTCATAAGGGCGGTCGGCATAGAAGGTAGTAATTGTCCTGTCTCGGGGTCAGGCTGGCCTTCTCCTTGGCTTAAATTATTTATAATATAGGCATCAGGGGTAAACCTTTGACCCATAAATCTAAACTGCTTAGTTTCCTCTAGTAGTTCTTCTCGCTTGCCTCCGTCATCGAAGAGCTCTAGGGCCTCAGATATAATCTTGGGACTAGCAAACTCAGTCTTAGCCTTAGCTCTAAATTCAGCTAGCTTCTTTTCATTTGCAAAGTCAGAGACAAAAACATCCTCACCATAGACTTTCTTAATTAAAGGAGTGTAGTCAAAGGCACTAAGATCGTCTACCTCACCGACAAAGAAATCTATCGTTGCCATCATATCCGACCAGACAGTAGCCACTTTTTGACCATCTTTCATTTCTAAACTATTAATTTGTCCGGTGGTAATTAAAGCACTTTTAGTTAAGATGTCACTATTTAAACTAAAACCTAAACGCCCATACCACATCATGGCGATAAAATAGGTCTTTAAAGTATCATTTTTAGTGTAATGAGAACGAGGGACAAACTGGGAGTAGTCATTTAAAAACTCTCGTCTATAAGGAGTGAGTAAGGGCGAGGCTTCTATCTTGCTAGCTTCTTTTATTAAACTAAGCTCACTTTTAACTATTTCATATATTTCATCACCCAAGTCCACTCCTAAATAACTTTTCTCCGCTAGCTTAAAATCTAATTCTTTTTCTGAGCTTATTCTCTCTTCTCTTTCAAGAGCTTCTTGATAAAGAGCGAAGTTTTCATAATCACTATACTCTAGTGCTTTATCTAAGGTGGCACTCTTGGCACTATCTAAAATTACTAAAGGCACTAAATAATAACTAGCTAAGACCTTATAGGCTTCTTTTAGCTCTAAGTTATCAGTCGCTCTATAGCCCTCTATAGCATCTAAAAACAAAGTTTCACTCATTTCCCTTAGCTGAGCTTGAAACTTATCCTCCTCTATCTTTTCAAAGGTTCTATCTATTAAAATATGATAGAGATGAAGAGCGCTGTCACTGCTAATAAATAGAGCTTCATTTGCCTCTCGCCTATATATATTATTAGGGGAAAACATTTTATAGGCATCAACAAAATCATCACTGGCGTCATAGGAACTTTGATCAGCTATTATATTATTTTCCTGCAAGAAAAAACCATCGCTTTCCAGGGCTAGTTTTTGGGGCTCACTTAAGTTAAAGTTATCTAAGTCCTCAAAGCTAGCAAGATTACTAAGCTCAGGCACTAGGACCTTACTATAAGGAACTTTAGGCACTATCTTTGATACCTCCTCATAAGTACTAGCAAAAGCATTGGGAGTAAGCTTAAAGACAAAATTAGATCCTTCTTTTACTTCACTTATACTATCACTCTCTAAAATAATATCTGGCGCCCGGTTTGGTTTATAAATCTGATAGAGCAAGAAAGAGGTGATAAGCACAAACAATATTAAAACTATCCCCCAGCGATTTTTTTTAAAAAAACTAGCCGAGTTATTTCCGCCTCCAGAAGGAGTATCAATAGATTCAGAGCTAGTTACAAATTCTTTTTCCATATTTTTTAAATATTTAGATAAACTAAAAAACGAAGCATATACTACTATAT
>CAYIZC010000033.1:0-7074 GCA_964367805.1 uncultured Gammaproteobacteria bacterium | reverse complement strand
TACGACTACTGATTAAAAAGACTTCTAAGATTGAAAATCCAGCGATTAAAAATACTAGGTTAAGCCAAGTTAACAAAGCGTTGGCTTGTAAAAAAAGTCCTAGAATAAGAAATAGTGATAAAACAAAAGATTGTCTAAAGGATAACTTTACTAAATTAAAAGCTAATCCTTGTTTTAAAACAACAAATCTAATTAAAAATCCAATTAGGGTAATAAGCCCTACCAAAGCAATAAACAAAGAGCTATAAAATAATAGAAAACCTAGCCAATTTGTAGAATTGGGATCAACGGTTATGGCGACAAAAATAAATATCCCAAAACAAATAAGGGTCAAAAAAGACATCACTGTTAGATAGTTTTTTAAAGTCATAAATTTTCAAGCAAATTATTGATCTTTTCTAAGTCTTGTTTATACTTATTTAGTTTTATTTCCTCTCCTTTAACAATATTTTCAGGAGCGTTATTACAAAAATCCTTATTAGCTAATTTATTTTCTTGAATATTAACTAGCTTTGTAAGATTTGCCTGTTCCTTTTCTAGCCTTTTTTTCTCGGCCTCACTTTCTAAAGCATTTAAAAGACTAATTTCTACATCATCTACAATAACTAAAACTGAATTATCTTTCTTTAAAGAGCTGTTTATAAATGATAGAGATTTAAGATTAGTTTTTAAACCTTTAATCAACTCTTCATTCTTGCGTAACAACTCCTCTTTTTGTAATGTAAATACTTCCGCTTCTATTTTCCGGGCTGGTTCTATTCTGTTTTCACTACGTGCATTACGAACACTGCTTACAATACTTTGAATTAGAGAGAACTCATTATTTAAATTTATCCCATCGTCTGGCTTAAATTTGGGCCAAGCTGTTACCATAAGTAAGCTGTCATTGAAGTTCTCCCAAATACTTTCACTTACAAAAGGAGTAAAGGGGTGCCAAAGTTTTAAAATAGTTTTTAAAATATAAGCTAGAATATCTTCTTTGCCTTTTTCAATTTTGGCAACCTCAAGATACCAGTCAGCTAGCTTGTTCCAAGTAAAGTCAGTCAAAGTGTCAGCGGCTAGGGAAAAACTATGCTCATCTAAATTTTTTTCTACTTCTAAGGTGCTTTGAATTAAAGAATTTATTATCCACTTATCAGCTTCGGTTTTTAATTCTAGCTCTGAGACATTCATATCTTTCTTTAAACTTTCTCCGCTGTAGTCAATTATGAAGCGAGATATATTCCACAACTTATTAACAAAGTTTCTTTTTGATTCTAATTTTTCTTCACTGAAGCGAACATCATTTCCAGGGGTAGAGCCCATAAGAAGAGCTAGGCGGACCGCATCAGCTCCATACTCTTTGCTCATAAGTAGTGGATCTATACCATTTCCCTTTGTTTTTGACATTTTTTTCCCCGCTTTATCTAAAATCATACCATGTAGGTATACTGTTTCAAAAGGTTTTTCACCTAAGGCAAAATATGACATCATAACCATGCGAGAAACCCATAGGGTAATTATTTCATAGCCGGTTTCCATTACTTGTGTAGGATGAAATTTTGCTAAGTCACCCACCTTTAGGCCATCTTTAAAATTATCAGGCCAGCCTAAAGTTGAAAATGTCCACATTCCAGAAGAAAACCAAGTATCAAGCGTATCTGGGTCAGAGACCCACCCTTCTCCCTTAGGGTCCTCCATGCCACAGTACAACTCTTCTCCTCTATACCAAACTGGAATAGAGTGTCCGAACCAAATTTGTCTAGAAATACACCAATCATGAAGATTTTCCATCCAATCTAGGTATCTTTTTTTAAAACGACTAGGAATAAACTCAATTTCATTGTTTAAGCTAGCTTCGATTGCTTTTTCCTTTAGGGATTTGTTATCTAAGCGAGCTATTTTTTTATCTACCGCAATAAACCACTGCTTAGAAGGCAGGGGTTCAATTACGCTATCACATCTATAGCAGTGAGCAACACTATTTTCATAATCCTCATCTATGTGATCTATTAGACCCATTTTTTCCATATCTATAACAATCTCATGGCGCGCTTTAGCTGTGCTAAGACCTGCATACTTGCCACAATTAGACATCATCTTTCCATCCTCATCAATTATTTTCTTACTATCTAGATTATGTCTTTTGGCTATTTCATCATCAACAAAACTGTGCGCTGGTGTAACTTTTATCGCCCCTGAGCCAAAATTCATATCCACTGCCCGATCCGCTACCACCCTTACCATAAACTTACCTAAAACTCCTTCAATTTCTAAATCTTTACCAACATACTTTTGGTATCTTTTGTCATCAGGATGAACTGCTACAGCCGTATCTCCCAATTTAGTCTCTGGTCTGCTTGTAGCCAACACAAAAGGACCATATTTTAGCCAATATAGCTTTGTTTTCTTTTCTGTGTACTCTAGCTCGTCATCGGCTAAAGTGGAATGACAACGTGGACACCAGTTAACTAAGCGCTCTCCTTTATATATAACCCCCTCATGATACATGTCACAAAACATCTGCTTAACAGCCTTTTGACGCTTATCATCTAGAGTAAAGGCTAGGCGTGACCAATCTAAAGAGGCTCCCATTTTTTTAATTTGATTTAAAATCTCACTTTGGGTTTGGCGCAGAAAAGACCAAACCTCTTCTAAAAATTTTTCTCTACCTAAGTCATGTCTACTTTTGCCTTGCTCCTCTAAAATCTTCTTCTCTACCACATTTTGAGTTGCAATAGCAGCGTGATCAGTTCCGGGTAACCAAAGGGTGCGATATCCCTGCATTCGCTTGTAGCGTATCAAAAGATCCTCTATAGCTATCATAGAGGCGTGACCTAGATGTAATTTAGCAGTGATATTGGGGGGTGGTAAAATTATTGTATAGTTTTCTGCTTCTTCGTCTAAAATTAAATTATCAGGATTAAAAAAGCCTGATTTTTCCCATTTTTCATATATTTTATCCTCGCAAGCAGAAGCTTGATATAGCTTTGGAAGTTCATTATTCATAATAATAAATTATCAAAAAAAGACTCTAAAGTCAATTATAAGCTCATTCTTGACTAAGACAAAAAATAGTTATATATTGATTTATCGGGCATAAAGCATTATTAGCTCTGATAGCTTATTTTTATATTAAATTCAATGCTAAAAGAAGAAGAGCAAATCTTTAAACAAGTTGATAGAGCCAGCAATATTCTTCTGGTTTTTTCTTCAGATTGGGAAGCAGACTCTGTTTGTGCCTCTTTAGCTTTATATTTATATTTAAAAAAGAATAATAAAAACGCCACCTTAGCAGCAAGTAAAAATCACGCTAGAAAAAAATCTTTTTCTTTTTTGCCTGGCAGTAGTGATATTAAAAATGACCTTAATCATCTTCGTCGCTTCATAGTTTCTCTTGATATTAGCAAAACTAAAGTAAGTCAAATAAAATATGTGGTTGAAAAAAATCAACTAAATTTTATTGTATCTCCTGAAAATGGTTGGTTTGAAGCTAGTGATGTTAGCTCAAGAGCAGGTAGCTTCTACTACGATCTAATTATAAGCATAGGTGCCAATGATCTAGAGTCTTTAGGAGAGATATATGATAAGAATGTTGAATTCTTTTACAAAACCCCAATTATAAATTTTTCTGCTAAAGCTGCGAATGAAGAATTTGGCCAAATTAATCGCGTTGATATTAACAGCTCCACTGTGTCAGAATTAATTTTTGATTTTTTAAAAATTAAAAATGAAAATATTATCGATGAAAATATTGCCACCACTCTACTGGCTGGTATTATTTTACAAACTAAAAATTTTAAAAGTGGCAAACTTAGCCCTGAAACACTAATAAATACTTCGAAGCTAATTAAGCTTGGTGGCCGTCGGGAAGAAATTGTTAAACAGTTGTATAGCAATAGACGTATTTATGATTTAAAAATATGGGGTAAAATACTACAAAACCTTAAAGTAGAAAAAAATATTATTGCTTGGTCCACTTTAGATGAGTCGGACTTAGAGAATTCTCAATTAAATTTAGATTCTCTTAAAGATTTAATAGAGGAGCTTATGTCTGGCTTATCTGAGGTGGAGGTAGTTTTGATAATTATTAAAAGACAAGCAAGGAAAGAATTAATTGCCCTCTCTCTAAAAAATTATAGTGCTATGAAATTTTTAGAACTCTACAAGCCCCAAGGTGATGCTAAGCTGGCAAGCGCCTATAGTTCACTTGAGATAAATAATATAATAAATGAGCTCACATCTTAACGACAAAAATTTGATTAATTAATTTTAGAGTGTTATAAATTTATATAGGTATTTTCTGCTCCTATAGCTCAGGTGGTTAGAGTGCCGCTCTTATAAAGCGGAGGTCGATGGTTCAAGTCCATCTAGGAGCACAGCGGGGCTCGTAGCTCAGTTGGTTAGAGCGCTACGTTGACATCGTAGAGGTCTGCAGTTCGAATCTGCACGAGCCCACCTTAGACCGCCTTAAGGCGGTTTTATTTTATCTAAAAATATTATTTATTTTTACTTGTTTACAATAGTCCTAAAAATTGGTAAATTATAGATATAAATAAATATTTTAATAGCTATGCTTTTTAGTAAAAATAATAAACAAGAGTCTTTAATTAATTCTCAAGAGTCATCTATTTCAGAGTGGCTAGAAACAGAAGAGATAGAAGAGGAGGGTCAATTAGCAATTGATGTTTTTCAAGATGAAAAAAGAATAGTCCTACAATCCACTATTGCTGGCGCTAAACCAGAAAATTTAAAAATATCTTTGCGTAATGACTTATTAGTTATTAAAGGAAGGAGAGAGAATAAAGAAATTGTTAGTGATGAAAATTATTTATTTAAAGAATGTTATTGGGGCCCATTTTCCAGATCCATTATTCTTCCTTCTGAAGTAGACTCAAAGCGAGTTGAAGCTGAGATTGAAAATGGAGTTTTAACTGTTGTTTTATACAAAGAAAAACCTGAAAAAATAAAGGTAATCATGAAAGACTAAGAAACACAAATATGATAAAAGAAAAAAAGACTATTCTGGTGATATCACTGTCAGCCACTTTTATGTTGCTGGCTATTTTTTTATTTTCCTATATTTATTATTTAAATAATTACCAAGATAAGTTGCTACCTAGGTCATTTCTCGCTAGTCATGATATATCAGGAATGAATAGGTCAAATTTAGCTAAATTAATTGAAAGCGAGGAGGCTAGAATAAGGTCAGAGAGATTAAGGTTTGTATACAATGGAGAGAGTGCTTATTTTCCTCTTAGCTTGCAATCAGCTAATCCAGAAATACCCAGTCTCGACTTAAAATATTCAGAATCTATTAACTTTAATAAAGAAGATAATGTTAATTTGATATTTAAAAAAGAAAATAGAACTTATTTAAATTTTTTAAGAGTAATATTAAATAAGTCCAGCCGAAATAATTTTTACTTAAATATTTCTTACTCTCCTGAAATTTTAGAAGAGTGGCTTAAAGATTCTTTTGAGGATGTTAATATAGAGCCAGAAAATGCTTATTTTTCATTAGACAGTGATCTTAATTTAATAAGTAATCCAGAAAAAATTGGTAAAGAAATAAACAAAGGTGTTTTAGGACAGGACCTTATTTATAATTTTAGTAGATTAGAAAACCAGCAAATAGAGGTCAAGACTAAGTCTAAGTATCCTACTGTCAGTCAAAAAGATTTAGAGCCCTTAAGTAATATCGTTCAAAACTTAGTTAAAAATGGTTCTCTAAAACTATACTTTCCCCAAGAAACAAAAGAAAAAAAGGATGATTTGAGTTTCTCTCTAAAAGCCCAAGATTATGTTCCTTGGATAAATGGACTAAGTGGTACAAACCCTTTAAGTATTCGATTTGATAATGATAAAATAAGGAGATACTTAAATGAAAATATTACTAAGTCTATAAATCAAGAAGTTAGCTTACCTCGATTTGATGTACAAGATGGAAAAGTTCTCTCGTGGCAGCTTGGTAAAGATGGTCGCGAGCTTGATATGGAAAAAACTATAAACAATATAGAGCTAGCTTTAAATAGCGACGATTTTGTAGCTACAATAGTTGCCAAAGAAATTAAGGTGGCTGATTTTAATATAGAAAATGATTTTAAAATAAAGGATTTAATTGGCACTGGTGAGTCAAATTTTGCTGGATCTTCAAAAAATAGACGCCATAATATAAAGGTAGGGGCAGACGCTGTCCATGGCTTATTAATAAAACCTGGGGAAGAGTTCTCTTTGGTTGAAAATTTAGGTGAAATTGACGCTGCTAGTGGTTATTTACCAGAGTTAGTTATTAAAGGGAATGAAACAATCCCAGAGTATGGTGGCGGCCTATGCCAGGTAGCAACTACAATTTTCCGTTCTGCTCTAGGAACTGGTCTTCCTATTACCGCCAGACGTAATCACTCCTATCGAGTTAGCTATTATGAGCCAGCTGGCATGGATGCTAGCGTATATGACCCTTGGCCAGATATTAAATTCTTAAACGACACTGATAATTATGTTTTAATTCAATCAAGAATAGAGGGTGATATTTTACACTTTGATTTCTGGGGAACCGACGATGGTCGTGTCGCTACAACCACTAAACCAGTCCTTTATAATATAGTTGCTCCACCGCCCACTAAACTTATTGAAACTGACACCCTAGCTCCTGGTCAAAAAAGGTGCACTGAAAGTGCCCACTACGGGGCTGATGCCTACTTCGACTATACTGTTATCTACCCTGAAGGGGCTACTAGCACTCCTTTAAAAGAGGTAAGGTTTAAATCCCATTATGTTCCTTGGCAAGAGGTTTGTTTAATTGGAAAAAAAGAAGTAGTGGAGGAGGATGAAGTTAGTGATGGAGATGGTTTACTTGAAGATAATTTAAATGAAGAAGATTCTGTTCTTAATTCAGATAACTTAGATTAAATAGACTTAAATATTTATAACAAAAAAACAAGCAGAATTCTGCTTGTTTTTTTATATGTTTTTTTTCTTAAGGATTTCTATAATCTATTTTACAACTTCACCCTCTATTACTTTTACAGAGTCACCGCCACTATTTTTATCATTCTTAGATTTAGATTTAAAAACTATTAATTGCTGTATGAC
>CAYIZC010000032.1:0-7458 GCA_964367805.1 uncultured Gammaproteobacteria bacterium | reverse complement strand
TGCGGAGAGTAAGGGATTCGAACCCTTGATACCTTGCGGTATACGCGCTTTCCAAGCGCGCGCACTAGGCCACTATGCGAACTCTCCCAATAGCGGTCTAGCCGCTACTTAACTACTTTACACTACTTAAATGTCTTTTTACAACTGTCTTTAAGCCTTCAATGGCATCACCATTTGAATCTACAAAATCAGCATAGGGTCTAGCTCCAATTATCATTTCCTTATCTATTAATATTGTTGGACTCCCTAAAACCATATTGGACTTAGCATCATCTTTAAGTTCATCTATAACAACTAACTTTTCTTGACTATCCATACAAGTCTCAAACTTCTCTTCATCCAATTTTAACTCTCTAACATAGGAAGGAAGATCAAAAGATACAATCTCCTCACCTGCTTGCTTAAGCAATATGCTCCTCATTTCACTGCCCTTGCCCACATCTTTGGCACAAAGATAGCCTAAACTAAGATTATATGAATCAGTAGAATTTGATGCGACAAAGGGTCTGCTAATAATAGCTATATCATTTTTATACTCCCCTGACAACAAGTTAAGGGTTTTAGCTAGCTCAGCGCTATAGGGATTACTATAATCTTCATAGACTAAAACTTTTAGCTTGGCCTTATCGCTACCAATTAAACTATCATACTCTTTTTCTCCCCATAACTCCTCCGGAGTATCAAAGCTACCGGCTACCGCTCCTTCTATAGGCGCAAAATTATCTTCCATCACTCTGTGCTTGGGCTCTCTGTTACCAATTAGAACTATGGTTAAAGATATAGCAGCGATAACTAAGACGCCGATAAATATCATGCTTTTGTTAGTCGTTCCTTCTTTTTTCATAAAATTATTATTTATATATATTTTTGAAAACAAATTTATTTTTCTTCACTTATATTTTTCTCTATAAAATCGGAAAAAGCTAATAACTCTTCATCAAAAAATCTCGGGGCAATTATTTGTATACCTAAGGGTAGCTCCTTTTCTCCTACCTCCATATTAAAAATAGGAACAGAGACTGCTGGTAGTCCTGCTAAAGAAACGCCGCTGACAAAAACATCTTCTAAATACATATCTAAGGTATCACTTTGCTCACCTAGCTTAAAAGCTGGATGCGGGCTAGTTGGGGTAAGGATAAAATCTACTTTTTTAAAAGCTAAGTTAAAATCAGAGATAATATAAGTCCTCACTGCTTGCGCTTTTTTATAATAAGCCTCATAGTAGCCAGCCGACAAAGCATAGGTGCCAAGCATTATCCTTAACTTCGCTTCCTTGCCAAAGCCCTCACCACGATTAGCTTGATAGAAATCATTTAAATTAATAATGCCTTCTTTTTGCAAACCAAAAGCAATGCCATCAAAACGAGCTAAATTAGAACTAATCTCGCAAGGGGTGATTATATAATAGGCGGCAATAGCATATTTACTGTGAGGCAAAGAAACTTCTAGCACTTTCGCTCCCCGCGCTTCAAGTTGCAAACTAATATTTTTAATTTTTTTCTTTATTTTTTTATCTAAATTTTTGGAAAAATATTCCTTAGGTAGTCCTATGCTAATTCCTGATAAATCTTTATTTTTATAAGCCTTCTTCAGGTCCTCTGTTTTTTTCTTAGCTAAAAGAGGCGAGCTGTGATCTATCGTTTCCTTGGCTTGTTTAATGTAGCCTATAGGCGTGCTACTTGCGTCCAATCTATCTTCCCCTCCCAGAGCTGAGAATACTAAAGCAGCGTCGCTAGATGATTTGGTAATAGGGCCAAGTACATCGGTCGAAGAAGTCATAGAAAGGAGCCCAAAGCGCGATATTCGCCCGTAACTAGGCTTTAGACCAAAGACACCGCAAAAGCTCGCAGGCTGGCGAATAGAGCCTCCTGTGTCCGATCCTAAGGCAAATAGGCACATGTTAGCCGCTACGGCAGCGGCGCTACCTCCAGAAGAGCCTCCTGCTACCCGACTTAGGTCATGAGGATTTTTAGTTGGCCCAAAAGCTGAGTTCTCAGTTGAAGCGCCGTGGGCAAATTCATCTAAATTAGTCTTGCCCAGTAAGACGGCTCCGGCTTTTTTTAATTTTATAATTGCACTGGCATCGTAAGGGGCAACATAGTTTTCTAAAATCTTAGAGGCGGCTGTAGTTATTAATCCCTTCGTCATTATATTATCTTTACAAAGATAGGGTATACCTAAAAGCGCGCCCTTCTCTCCTTTAGCTATCCTTAAGTCAGCTGCTTTTGCCTCCGCTATAGCTTGATCTTTACTAACTAAAAGACAGGCATTTAAATCCCCATCTAATCTTTCAATCTGATCTAAGCAAGCCTTAGTTAAATCTTGCGAACTTATCTCGCCTTTATCTAAGTGCAGTCTTGCCTCTTTAATTGTTAGTTCATTTAAATTCATTTTATTTACTAGACGTAATTATAGAAAAATAAACATTTTATAAAACTCGCTTTACCTTAAAAGACCCATCCTCTCTTTCTCCTTGCTTTAGCGCTAGCTCTAGCTCAGCCCTGTCCCAATTTAAGACCTTATCATCACGAAAAACATCAACTAGGCCACTAAGCTGGGCTGTCTCTTCAACCTCTTTTGTATCTAGCTCATTTAAGGTTTGGACAAAACTCAAAATACTGCCTAGCTCTTGGCTATACATTTCTACTTCAGCCTCACTTAGCTTTAATCGAGCCAGCTTAGCAACATGCTCTACTTCATTTTTTTTGAGTTTCATATATAAACTTATAAAGGATACTTATTGTTTTTTGTCTAGCAGGTCTATAAACTCGCTTTCATTTAGAGTTTTAATACCTGCTTCTTTAGCTTTTGCGAGTTTAGAGCCAGGACTATCGCCATACACTAAATAATCTAAATCTTTAGTAATACTTTCCTTAGTTTTACCTCCCAATGCCTTTATTCTATCTTTTGCTGCCTGCCGTGTCAAACTAGATAGGGTGCCGGTAAGGACAAAGGTTTTATCTTTTATCGCCTGATTTTGCCCCCCTAAAGTGCCATCTAGGCTAGAATTAATTTTTAGTCTTAGGTCATTTTTCTCCAGCTTGGCGATAAAATTCAGATTATCCTCATTATTAAAATAATCATAAATACTATTTGCTACTACTTCACCTATGTCTGCTAAATTACTTAAATAGTCTAGACTCTGCTTCCTAAAATAAGTACTTAAGGTGCTAGGGAGTACTCCCTCGCTAAGACTAGCTTTAAGCTCTCTTTGCGTCTTTAAAAAATCGCTCGCTAAAGTAGAGGCCGTCTCTTCTCCCACGTGACGTATACCCAGGGCGTAGATAAAATGAGCTAATTCTATATTCTTTCGCGCTGAGATAAGCTCGACAATATTATCAGCCTTCTTCTCTCCTATACGCTCCAGTCCTAATAAGTCAGATTTCTTCAGTGTATAAAGATCAGAGGCGTCTTTAATTAAAGCAGAAGCCATAAATTGCTCAATTAACTTAGGACCTAGGCCCGCTAAATCAGCCCCACCTTTGGAAACAAAGTGATATATTTGGCGCAGTGAAACAGCATAACAATTAGGGTTTATACAGCGATAGGCAACTTCACCGCTTAGCCTCTCTACCTCGCCTTCACAACGAGGACACTTGCTGGGCACTTTAATAATTTTTTCATTACCGATACGTAAAGATTTAATAACCGATATTATCTTAGGGATAACATCGCCTGAGCGCTCGAGTATAAGGGTGTCGTTTATTTTAATTCCTAGTCGATTTATTTCATCAAAGTTGTGCAATGTCGCTCGGGAAACAAGAGCTCCCCCTACCCGAACTGGCTCTAAAACGGCAATCGGGGTAAGGACTCCGGTACGACCAAGTTGCCAGATTACATCTAAAAGCTTAGTCCTGGCCTGCTCAGCGGAAAACTTATAAGCCATCATATAGCGAGGTGCCTTCCCTACTACACCAAGCTTAGGCCACATTCGCAAATCATTTACTTTTACCACCACTCCATCAATTTCAAAATCCAAAGCTTCTCTTTCTTTCTCAACCTTAGTATAGAAAGTGAAAACTTCTTCTAAGTTTTTAGCTATACTATTGTTTGCTAAAACTTTAAATCCCAGTAAGCGGAGCAAGTCATCTAAGTGGTGTTTATAATGCACCAAAGCTCCCCTCTCCTCTTGGGGAAATATTAAGTCATAGGCAAAGAAATCCAATCTTCGAGATGCGGTAACTTTAGGATCAAGTTGACGAATAGAACCAGCAACAGCATTTCTAGTATTAGCAAACTCAATTCTACCAGCCTTAAGATTATCCTTATTTAGCTTCCTAAAAACACTTTTTTTTATTATTGCCTCCCCCCTTACCTCAAGCTTGCCTGAATTAATATATGACAATAATTTACTTACTTTGTCTTTTTCTATACCAATGTTTAATAATTCTTTTTCAGAAATACTTCTTATTGCTAAAGGAACACTAGCAATAGTTCTTGTATTTAGACTAACATTTTCTCCTATACGGCCATTGCCTCTGGTAGCTGCTAAACTTAGCTTCTTGCTCTGGTAGCGTATACTAATAGCTAGACCATCAAGCTTTAGTTCGCAGTAGTAATCTTCTTTAAATAAACGTTTCAAATAATTTTCATTTCGCTTTTGCCAAGCAGTCATATCATCTTTAGAAAAGGCATCAAAAAGAGAGACCATGGGTAGCAGGTGGCTCACTTTTTCAAATTTATCTAAAGGCTCTCCCGCCACTCTTTGCGTAGGAGAGTCGGGAGTAATTAAGTCAGGGTAAGCTAGCTCTAGCTTAAAAAGATCAGACTTTAGGCCATCTAAGACTGCCTCGTCCATAGTCTCCTTATCTAAAACGTGATAATTGTAGCGCTGCTTATCAATCTCTAGTCTTAATTTGTCAATTTTTTTTTCTGCTTCCTTTTTATTCATAGCAAAGCCTAAAATCAAAAATATTTATAATTTATTTCTAGTCTAATTATAACACAAAAGCTCTGCCTTGGGCAGAGCTTTTATAAGCTTAATATTTACTATTTAGTCCTACTCAGTAGCACTTGGAGTACCTCCTTCTTGTGGTGGTAGACTCTGATTGATGAAGCCAACAATATCATTTACAGTCTGTGAGTTTTGAGTTGCGAATTCTTCAAGTTGAGCTAGGCGCATATTTTGATTATTGATTCTGGCGGTAAACTGCCAAAAAATCATAATCATAGCTCCAAAAATGATACCGACTACTAAGGGAAAAATTAAATCTTTTTTCATAGAATTATTATTGTTATACCTCTTGGCAGTAGTTGCCAAGCTAGGTCTTTTTTTTATAGTTTTAGTTTTTTTAGTTTTACTAATTATTGGGCGTTGCATTGATATTGGCGTTAAAGAAATTTACAATTTCACTTACTGTCCCTGAGCTTTCTACCACCACCGTTTGGACGTTAACCAATTTCTTATCCATACGATTTAGGGAGATATAAAAATAAGTCAGTAGACCAGCTAGGAGCGCTAAAATAACAACAGCACTCACCTTGTTTATCATTGTGTTTTTCATATTGTTTTTTAAATAAACTTGAAAAAGAAACCTTGTCTCTTTTTATAATATTAATTTCTAAACTTTATTTATCTATTATAGCATTTTAAAAATAATATTCAAATTGCTTTACCTCACTACTATTATTTCTCCACTAGCACTAGAATTTATACCCCCACAAGACTCACAGTAAAATTTGAAGCGCCCCTCGAGGTTAGCTTGAAAACTAAGCTTCCCCATTTCTCCTTGAGTTATATTTTTTTTCATATTATAACCTTGCAAAACTACATCGTAATCTTTGTCCATCGCTAGAATAGAAATATCAACTATATCATTATATTTTACAATAATTTGTAAAGGAACAAATTTATTAGCCTCGCCCTTAATTTCAAAACGTCTAACACTAGGCTCAGAGCTATTACCACTTTGCGGAGGCAATACATCATGCGGTACAGCCACTATGTCTTTAAGTTCCTCTGGAACCTTCTCTCCTGCCTCAGGAACAGCTACACCTGTGGGGACTGGCTGTCTAAACTCACTTTCTTCCCACTTAGGTATAACTATACTAGTTTCACCCTCTTTATCTTCTTGCCCGTAGCTAGGGACATAAGCATTGGGTTTAATTTTATTTTTATCTAAATTAATTTGCCAAATTACCACAGCCAAAAGAATGGCTATAACAAGTGAGCCACTTAAAATTATTATTGTTTTTTGTTTTTGTTCTGACATAATTTTTATACTCACTCTTAATTATCAAAACTAGAGTAAATTTATTTCTTTAAAGCCTTAAGTTCTGTTTGCAGTTCACTTATTTGTACTTGCTGATCTTTTATAGCTTCAACCAAGAGAGTGACAACATTATTGTATTTAACCACCTCTAAGTCATCACGAACCTCAAGCACTAATTCAGGCATAAGCTCTTCTGTGTCACTGGCAATTAAGCCTAACTCTTTTTTATTACCATCGTCGCAAGTAAAAGATACCCCATCAAGTGACAATACTTTCAAAAGAGCATTATCTATAGCTTCTACATTTTCTTTTTTAGCCAAATCAGAGGAGTTGATAAAAGCAGCGGCAGAAATATTGCCACTAGCCTTTAGGTCACTACCATCACTTTCTAAAGCTGAGCTCGCTTGCCAACCATCATTATAGTATAAAGTTTGATCGTTTAAAGCACTAGGAATTTCTAGACCTTGATAGGCGGCCTCAACAGAACTGTCACTAAAATTAATAAAAGTAGCTAAAGCTATTAAACCTAAAAGCAGGCAAAGAGAAATGCTAATATTGTTTTTCATACATTCTTAATCTATAAATTACAACTTAAATAAATCCAGGCTATAAACAAAGATTTCTTCTAAAATTAATCTAATTTACTGCTGGGTGATCAGAGGGACAACGCGTGGTGGATATACTACAGTTAGGCCCTTGAACAAAATAATCAGTGCCAGCCGGAACCCAGTCAGTATCACAGGCGTGCTGAGGATAATCACTTGGCAGAGTATCACAAGGAACCGGTGTTAGGTAGTTAATACAGCCGACCCACTCAATTATGCCGGGGTATTCTGTAGGGGAGAGGATTAGGGGATGGTGGGAGCACTACACTCAGTAACCACTCTACAGGTAGAGCCGTTATTTAAAAACTTTAAGCCAGAAAAAATACAACCTGAGTCACAATTTTCGGGAAGATATTCTTGTCCCGGAGGCAAAGTACAAGGGACTGTCCTAGTTTTATTTGAACAGAGACCATCTGGGACCTTGGAAGCAATATAAAAATCTATCGCATCATTTACATAGCCAACCCGAACAAGAGCGTTGGGCTGATTTACAACCTGTCTCTCTAAGTACGCGAGGCTATTGAAATTAGCCGGACCATTTACATCTAACTTGTAGGTAGGGCTGGCATCTTTATTTATTCCTACGCTACCAGAAACCCTTAGATTGTTTGTTATTACAGCGCCAGACTTCAAAAATAGGC
>CAYIZC010000031.1:0-7801 GCA_964367805.1 uncultured Gammaproteobacteria bacterium | reverse complement strand
ACTAGTCATTATTTGGGAACTAACTTTGCTAAAGTTTTTGGAGTTAAATATTTAGGTGCAGATGGGAAGTCTCATTTGGCACATCAAAATAGCTGGGGTCTTTCTTGGCGATCTGTGGGAGCTCTAATTATGGTGCATGGTGATGATAATGGTTTGCGCCTGCCGCCAAATGTTGCTCCTATCCAAATTGTAATAGTGCCGATTTATCGAGATGAAGAAGGTAAGAAGAAAGTATTAGATTATTGCAATAGTATAAAAGATAATTTGAAAAATAATTACCGTATCAAGATTGATGAGCGTGAAGGACAGAGCCCGGGTTATAAATTTCATCATTGGGAGGTACGTGGTGTTCCTGTTCGTCTTGAGATTGGTCAAAGAGAAGTGGAGGAAAATAAGTTAACAGTTTTTAGACGCGATATAGGCTCAAAGGAAGTTATAGGCAAAGAGGAATTTGAGGGCTCAGTGCCGAAAATCATGGAAAGTATTCATAATAATCTCTACGCTCAAGCAAATGATTTTGCAAATAGTCATGTTACCCGTATTGAAAGTATAGATGAAATAGGTGATCAGTTAGGTTTTTTTGAAGCTTCTTGGAGTGAGAGTCCTGAGTCTGAAAAAATGCTTAAAGAAAAGTTTGCCATAGTTTCAAGGGTACTTTTAAAAGAAAATGAGAATGCTGCGCCAAAGAATAAGAAGTGTTTTGCGGGAGGAGGAGAGGCAAAGCATGATTGGCTTTTTGCTAAGTCTTACTAAAATTATTTAACAGTCTTTATATGTTTGATAAAATATTTCAAAAATTAAGCCATGACCTAGGAATAGATTTAGGAACTAAGAATATCTTAGTATTTTTAAGTGACAAAGGCTTAGTAATAAATGAGCCTAGTGTAGTGGCAATTAATAAAAGAACTAATGAAATTTTAGAAGTGGGTGAAGCGGCTAAAAAAATGGTTGGCAAAACTCCTGGTCATATAGAAGCAGTCCGCCCCTTAGTTGATGGTGTTATTTCTGATTTTGAAGTAACGGAAAAAATGTTAAAGTATTTTATCACTAAAGTGCAAAGAGATAATTTTTCTGTTTTAGCTCGTCCACGAGTTGTAATAGGGGTGCCACTGGACTTAACTGAGGTAGAAAAGAAAGCAGTAGAAGATGTGGCTCGCTCAGCCGGCGCTCGTAAAGTCTATTTAATAGAAGAGGCAATGGCCGCTGCCATAGGTGCCAGACTGCCTGTTACCGAAGCGACCGCTACTATGATAGTAGATATAGGTGGTGGAACAACAGAGATAGCAGTAATTTCCTTAGGGGGAGTAGTTACTTGGAAATCTCTTAAAGCGGCTGGTAATGAATTTGATAATAATATAATAGAGTATATCAGAGAAGAGTTTAATATTTTAATTGGTGAGCAACTAGCCGAAACTATTAAGATTTCCATTGGCTCAGCTATTCCTTTTGATGAGCCAGAAGAGATTGAGGTAAGGGGTAGGGATCTTTTAACAGGACTACCTAAGGCGATAATGGTAAATGATAGTCAGATAAGGGGAGCAATCTCTCGTACGGTTTTAAAGATTATTGATAATATTAAGATAATACTTGAGACAACTCCGCCGGAGTTAGTCTCAGATATCTATGAGCGCGGACTACATCTTTCTGGTGGGGGAGCGCTCTTGCGTGGCTTAGATCAGGCAATATCTGCAGCCGCTAAGATTCCTGTTAAAATCGTAGACGATCCACTAAGTTGTGTCGCTCGGGGCACTAGCTTGCTTTTAGGAGATAATGAATTACTTGAAAAAGTAGTTTTGCCGACTAGTTTTGAATAGAGCTAAAAATACTAATTTTTTTTCATGCTCAAAAAAAATTTAAAAAAACCCTACTTGATATTTTTAGTAGTCCTTATGCTACTAATTTTTTTGCATTTAACATCTGTTCTTAAGCCACTAGAGCGGGGTTTTTTAAAACTGGTATCGCCTATAGGCACTAAGTTATATTTTTGGGGAAATAGCATCAACGCTAGCTATGAAAGTAGGCAAGAAAAAGAAGAGCTACTACAAAGTTTTAGTGAGCTAGAAGCTAGAGTAGTAGACTTAACTATTGATAAAGCGCAGTATCAAGAACTTTTAAGTGAGAACGAAAAATTACGTAAGCAACTGGGCTTTAATAAGCGCACAAATTTTACTACCACTCTAGCTAATGTTTTAGCTAAAGAGGGGATATTTAATGAAGGTGATAAAAGAGATTTAATTATCGATAAAGGCTTAAATGATGGTCTTAGTATTGGCTTGGCAGTTTTAAGTGAGGAGGGAGTGGTAGTGGGAAAAATAATCGCTCTAGAGAAAAACAGCGCCCGCGTTTGTCTTAGTACGAGTCCGGGTTGTAAGCTGGCGGTAGCACTTCAAAATGAAAACCAGACACAAGGTTTAAGTGACGGTCGCTTAGGGCTTACCATAGAGATGAATTATATTCCACAACTAGAAAAAGTTTCCCCTGGTGATTTAGTAATTAGTTCTGGACTGAGCCCAGAGATTCCGAGAGGCTTAGTGGTGGGCAGGGTACAAGAGGTAAAAAGCGAAAGCAATGAAGTGTTTCAATCAGCTATTATAGAACCAGTTTTAAATTTTAATACTTTAACTTTTGTTTCAGTAGTAATTCCTTAATTATTATGTGGCGACAAAGTGGACAAATTTTTATTCTATTTATAGCTGGCCTAGTTTTAGCTCTAATTAATTTTTCATTTAATTCAGCTTTACCGGGACTGGCAATATATCTTAATTCAGGCTTGATCGCTTTAATTTTTATTCTATTCTTTCTGGGCTTTAAGCCGGCTTTATACTTTATTTTATTTTTTGGAATTTTTTCTGATATTTTATCCTTTGAGATCTTTTCTATCTATACTATATCTTTGACCTTGGCTGCTTTTGTACTTAACTTTATTTTACAAAATTTTCTTACCAACAAATCACTTTATTCACTTGCAGCTACTATAATAGGTTTTACTCTAGTTTATAATTTTAGTCTTACAATCTTAGATTTCTTATTTTCAGGAATGAATCACTCCTTGGCTTTCTCTAGCAACACCTTCTGGCTTAATTTAGGGCTAGAGACAGCTTGGGGCCTCTTATTTGCCTTACTTCTTTTCCATCCTTTGGTTTTTTGGTTTAAAAAGTTTAAACCATTTTTCCTGGAAAACAAAAGGTCTATATGATATAGTAGGGATATTCATCATTTTTTTATTTTAACTTTATGACTTACGATTTTATAACTATCGGGGGTAGCACCAGAGATATTTCTATCTTTACCGACCAGGGTGTTTTAATAGATAATGCTAAGGATATACTGCGCCAAGAACTTTTAGGCTTTGAGTATGGTGCTAAGGTGAGGGTAGATAAATTTCATCACAGCTTTGGTGGTGGTGGATCTAATACGGCGGTAAATTTAGCTAACTTCGGATTTAAAGTGGCTTGTTTTTCCGCTCTTGCAAATGATGAAAATGGTAAAGCGGCTTTTTTAAATTTAAAAGAGAGAGGGGTAGAGACTAAATATATCAATAGATTTAAAGAGGGTGACACTGGCACCTCTTTTGTTTTAATATCAAAAGGCGAGCGAGTTATTTTTACCCAAAGAGGGGTAAATGATAAGTTAGAAATAGAAAGTAAGCATCTTAAGGCTTTAAAGCAATCTAAAGCTATCTATATCTCTAGTCTTTCTGGGAAGTGGAAACAAGTTTTAAATGATGTCTTTAAAATAGCTAAAGATAATAATATTAAAGTATTTTGGAATCCTTCCGAAGCCCAGTATGAAGTTGGCTTAAAGAAACTAGCTAAGTATCTAAAACACACTTATTTATTTGTCGTAAATAAAGATGAGGCCATAGAGTTAGCCCTTCTTTCCGGTGAGAAAAACCTCAGCCCTAAGTTTTTAAATGACGAGCACAATCTTCTTAAAATACTCTATAAGTTTTGCCCTAGCATGGTGATGGTAACCTCAGGACCTAAAGGCGCTTATGTCTATGATGGCAAAAAGTTCTATTTCCAAGCAGCCTTAAAGGAGAAAAAAAGAGTCGATATGACAGGAGTAGGGGATGCTTTTAATTCCACTTTTGCGGCCGGTTTAAGCATCTATGAGGGTAGTATTAAAAAGGCCCTCCACTTAGCCGCCAAAAATACAGCTTCTAAAATTGCTCACTTTGGGGCGCAAAATGGACTTCTTAAATGGAAGAAATAAATTATTAACAATTAAATTTAAATAATATGATAAGTGGAATAAAAATAAAAAAATTAATTAAACATACAGACGGACGTGGTCACCTAACTGAGCTATACCGTCTAGATGAAGATGGTTTTAAGCCTGAGATGGCCTATGCCAGTATCACTAAACCAGGAGTTATTCGCGGTCCCCATGAACATGTTTTCCAAAGCGATGGCTTTGCCTTCTTTGGCCCAGGTAGCTTTATGCTCCATCTCTGGGATAGAAGAGAAGACTCAGAGACCAAGGGAGAAAAGATGGAAATAGAAGTAGGTGAAGATAACCCTTGTTTTGTTATAGTACCACCAGGAGTTGTGCATGGTTATAAATGTATATCTGATGAGCCCGCTCTATCAGTCAATTTACCTAATAAATTATACAAGGGATATAATAAAGAAGAAGAGATAGATGAAATTCGCTGGGAAGAAGATGAAAATAGTCCTTATAAAATAGTATAAGATATTTTTATAGTATTAATTATAGTAATAAATGTGTATATTTTGTAAAATAATAAAGGGAGATCTGCCAGCTCATAGAATATATGAAGATGAGAGGTCTTTGGCTTTTCTAGATATAAAACCCAATGGCTTGGGACATACTTTAGTTATCCCTAAGACCCATAGTGTTACTATAGAGGAGACATCTGAGGAAGACTTAAAGCATTTAGCTTTAGTAATTAAAAAAGTAGGAGCGAGGCTAAAAGATAAATTAAAATGCCCCGCCTACAATATAATACTAAATAATGGTAAGGAAGCGGGACAGGAAATACCACACTTGCATTTCCATTTAATCCCTCGGCAAAAAGATTCTGAGTTTGGGAGCCTGCCTACCCTTGAGTATGCTCCGGGACAAATTGATGACTTAAAGAAGCTACTAGAGTTTTAAAATATAATTTAAATTGCAATGAAAATATTAGTTACCGGCGGTGCCGGATTTATAGGCTCCAACTTTATTCACTATTGGTTAAAAAAATATCCTCAAGATGAAATTGTAAATCTGGATATATTAAGCTATGCGGGCAATCGTGATAATCTAATTGATTTGGAAAATAATCCTAACTACACTTTTGTAAAAGGTGATATTTGTGATTTTCCCTTAGTGCAAAAATTATTAGAGGGAGTTAGTTTAATAGTTAATTTTGCGGCTGAAAGTCATGTTGATAGATCTATAGAGAATAGCGACATTTTTATAAAAAGCAATGTTGAGGGAACCAGAGTATTACTTGATGCGGCTAGACTTAAGGGAGGGGTACATTTTCACCATGTTTCCACTGATGAAGTTTTTGGTTCACTGGAGATGGACTCAGCTCGATTTGTAGAAAGCACTCCCTATGACCCCCGTTCTCCTTATAGCGCCTCTAAAGCGGCCTCTGATCACTTAGTGCGAAGTTATTTTCACACTCACAATTTACCAATTACAATTTCTAATTGTTCCAATAACTATGGACCTTATCAATATCCGGAAAAACTCATCCCCCTTTTTATTACCAACCTGCTTGAAGGAAAAAAACTTCCTATCTACGGCCAGGGTTTAAATGTTCGCGACTGGATACATGTCGATGATCACAATTATGGCTTAGATTTAATTTTAAAAAAGGGAAGAGTGGGAGAGACTTACTTATTAGGCGGAAATAGTGAAAAGAGTAATTTAGAAATTACCAAAGAGATACTTTGCCTTATGGGTGAGAGTGAGGATAGGATAGAATATGTTAGTGATAGATTGGGTCATGACCTGCGTTATGGCATAGATTACACTAAGGCAGAAACAGAGCTAGGCTTTTCTCCGCAACATAGTTTTTCAGAGGGTTTAAAAAATACTATTTTATGGTATAAAGATAATAGGTCCTGGTGGGAAAAAATAAAGCAAAAAAATAAATAAATTTATTTAATTTTAAAATATGGCAGACAAAAAAATATTTGTAATTGAAGATGACATCAACTTACTCTACGGGCTAGAGGCTCAATTTAATAACGCTGGACTTATAGTCGAAATCTGTGAAGCAGGGGATGACGAAGACACTATAATTTCAAAATTACACAAATTTGATCCTGACTATATAGTGCTGGATTTAATTCTTCCTAAAATTGAAGGTTTCGATCTTCTTTCTAAAATTAAAGCAGACAATGTCTTAGGGGAAAAGGAAATTTTCATCTTTACTGACTTAAGTAATGCTGATAGTAGCGAGAGAAGTCTAGAGATGGGAGCCGACTATGTTTTCTTTAAGGAAGATTTTGACACTTTTTCATTTTCTGAGAAAGTGATAAGAATAATTAATAATCAAAAAGGAAAGATGAGTGATGTTGATGAGGATGAAGCTAATTTTGACCTGGTCATTGACTAAATGCTTAAATATTTGTAAAGTAAAGTGTTATATATAATCATTAAATATGTTTATCAAAAAGATTGGAATTGATTTGGGAACAACCTATACCTTGGTATATCTACCTCGTCGGGGAATTGTGGTAAACGAGCCTAGTGTGGTTGCGGTTTCTGTGACTGATAAGAAGATACTGGCGGTTGGCAATGAGGCTAAAGATATGTTAGGACGTACTCCTGACACTATTACGGCAGTAAAGCCACTTAAAGAGGGTGTTATTGCTGACTACAGAGCCACTCAGGCGATGATACGCTATTTTATCAATAAAACCCTAGGTGGACTTCGTTTTTTTCGACCTGAGGTCATGGTGGCTGTCCCGGCTGGTATTTCATCTACAGAAAGAAGGGCAGTTATAGAAGCAACTATAGCTGCGGGTGCAAGAGCCGCCTATATTATTAAAGAGCCAGTGGCAGCGGCAATTGGCGCTGATATTCCTATTGGCTCGGCCACAGGACATATGGTAATTGACATTGGTGGTGGCACAGCCGAGATGGCCGTTATATCTTTAGGTGGCGTAGTTGCCTCTACCTCAGTTAGGGTAGGAGGTAATCGTTTAGATGTTTCCATTTTAGAGTATATTCGTAAAAAATATAATCTAGCTATAGGCGAGCGTAGTGCTGAGGAGGTAAAGATTAATATTGGTTCTGCTTTATATATTGAAGATAAATTATATATGGAGGTGCGAGGACGAGATATAGTAACAGGTCTTCCTAGAAGTATTACTGTTTCCAGTGATGATGTAACTGAGGCTATCCAGCATGAACTGGAAGAAATTATTTCTGCTGCCAAACGTGTGCTACATAAAACTCCACCTGAGCTTTCCGCTGATATTATAGACAAGGGAATAGTTATTACTGGAGGCACTGCCTTGCTTCGCAACCTGGATCAGCTAATATCACGCACAACCGGAGTGCCGGCCTATATTGCTGATGATGCTATGCTTTGTGTAGCTAAGGGCACTGGCATTGCTTTAGATAATCTAAACTCATATAAGCGCAGTATTTTAGCAACTAAATAAATATATAAAATACAGGAGCCAGCTGGCTCCTTTTTTTACTGAAAGATAATTTTTCATTATGTTAATTGGAATTGATGCCTCAAGGGCAAATTTAAAAAGAAAGACTGGTACCGAATGGTATGCCTTTTATCTAATTAAAAACTTAGCGCTTTTAGATAAAGAAAATAAGT
>CAYIZC010000030.1:0-7810 GCA_964367805.1 uncultured Gammaproteobacteria bacterium | reverse complement strand
TCATAATATAATTTATTACTTATATTTTAACACAGAAAGAAAAGAGAAACAATTTTAAAAATAGATAAAGTAGCTTAAACTTAATAGAGCTTAGAGCATTGACACTTGCAGTTTTATGTATTAATATAGCTTTAGCACTCTAATCTCTTGAGTGCTAAATATAAGTAATAAATTATAGTATTTTAAATCAATATATGTTTAATAAATTTACCGACAAATCACAAGAAGTAATTATAAATTCTCAAGTTATTGCTAGCAACTACGGTCAAAGCAATATTGAAGCTTTGCATATGCTCCTAGCTTTAATTGAGCAAAACGAAGGACTGGTTAAGCCTATTTTAGAAAAAATGAAAATAGACCCTGACTTAATAGAAGACAGTGTAATAAGCAGTATAGAGAACCTTCCTAAAGGAAGAATCAATCCTGTTAGTGGTCCCGTGCAGGCAGTTTCTGGAACAGCGGAAACAGCAACTATACTAGAGAGAGCTAAAAAAGAAGCCGATGGCATGAGTGATGAATTCATCTCTACTGAGCACATCTTCTTAGCTTTAATCGGCATCCCTTCCCCCGCTCAAGACACATTACTCAAATTTAAAGTAGAGTATGAGGAAGTAAAAACTATCTTAAAAGATCTTCGTGGTTCACAAACTATAAGCGACCCCTTCCCAGAAAATAAATTTAGAGTTTTGGAAAAATATACTACCAACTTAACTGAGATGGCCAGACAAGAAAAGCTAGACCCAGTAATAGGACGCGACACAGAGATTAGACGCATCATGCAAATTCTTCTGCGCCGTAACAAAAATAACCCGGTTTTAATCGGCGAAGCTGGCACCGGCAAAACTGCTATTGTTGAAGGTTTGGCGCAAAGAATCATCTCTGGGGATGTCCCGGAAAATTTAAAGAATAAAGAAATTATTAGCCTTGACCTTGGTGCTCTTGTGGCTGGTGCTAAATTTAGGGGCGAATTTGAGGACAGACTTAAGGCTGTTTTAAAGGAGGTCCAATCAAACAATGATAAGTTCATAGTCTTTATAGACGAGCTCCACACTTTAATTGGCACAGGAGCTTCTGATGGAGCCATGGATGCTGCCAATATGTTAAAGCCGGCTTTAGCTAGAGGAGAAATGAGAACCATTGGTGCCACCACTACTAAAGAATATCAAAAGCACATAGAAAAAGACTCAGCCCTCGAGAGAAGATTTCAACCTATTATAGTTATGGAGCCCAGTCTAGACGATACCATCTCTATGTTGCGTGGCTTAAAAGAAAAATATGAGGTGCATCACGGAGTAAGGATTACTGACAATGCTTTAATTGCGGCTGCCAAACTTTCTAGCCGTTATATCTCCGATCGCTTTTTACCTGACAAAGCCGTTGACCTTATCGATGAGGCCACTTCGTCACTACGTATGGAAATTGACTCTATGCCCGATGAGCTCGATGCTTTAAAAAGAGAGATTTCTCAACTTGAATTAAATAAAGCTGGTCTTATGACTGGTGAGAATAAAAAGTCTGCTAAAATTAAGCATATTAATTCTGAGCTGGCTAAGCTCAATGAGAAGGCTAAGCAACTAGAGCTACATTGGAATAATGAGAAAAATATAATTTCTGAAATTCGTAAGTCTAAAAAATCCATAGAAGACTTAAAGATAAAAGCAGAAATAACACAGCGAAAAGGTTCTGATCTAAACGAAGTCGCTAAAATTAAGTATGGTCTTATCCCTGAGCTGGAAAAAAAGATAGATGATTTACAAAATGAACTTTTAAAGATTCAAAAGAAAGGTCAAAGAATACTAAAAGAAGAAGTGGATGAAGAAGATGTCGCCAAAGTTGTGGCTCGCTGGACAGGTATACCAGTAAATAAAATGTTGCAAGATGATATTAAAAAATTAAGTGAAGCTGAAAAGGTTTTAAATAAACAAGTCATTGGCCAAGAGGAGGCAATAACAGCTATTGCTAACGCCCTACGCCGTAGTCGCGCTGGTATCAACGAAGAGAAAAAACCGATTGGCTCTTTCCTTTTTGTCGGACCTACTGGGGTAGGAAAAACTGAACTTGCTAAAGTCTTAGCTAAGTTTATGTTCAATGATGAAAAATCTCTTATCCGCCTTGATATGAGTGAGTTTATGGAAAAACACTCAGTTGCCAAAATCATTGGCTCACCTCCTGGCTACATCGGTCATGATGATGGTGGACAGCTAAGTGATAAAGTAAGGCGCCGTCCTTACAGCGTAGTCTTGTTTGATGAGGTTGAAAAAGCTCACCCAGACATGTTTAACATCCTTCTCCAAATTCTTGACGATGGTCGTCTAACAGACTCCAAAGGCAGAACCGTAAACTTTAAAAATACTATTATCATCATGACTTCCAATCTTGGCAATGAAGTTATAAAACAATACTCCATTGGTTTTAGCTCTGATACCAGTGAGAAGTCCCAAACTGAAATTAGACTAGATGAAATGAAAGAGAAAATTGATGGTATTTTAAAAAAGAACTTCAAGCTAGAATTCTTAAATAGAATAGATGAAATAGTTCTCTTCCGCAGTCTCTCTAAGAAAGCCCTAGAAAAAATTGTTGACCTTGAGTTAATTAAAGTAGAAAAAAGGCTAGCTACTAAAAATATTCATCTTAAAATTGGAGCTAAGGTTAAAAAAATGTTATCAGAAAAAGGCTATGACATTACCTATGGTGCTAGGCCACTTAAGCGCATCATCCAAAACTTGATTTTAGATGAGTTGGCTATGGATATTATAGAGGGTAAAATTGCCGACGGTGCTAAAGTAAAAATTAATTTAGATAGTAAGGATAAAGTACAAATAGAGGCTCTAAAATAAAAAGATAAGCTTAATTTACTAATAAAAACCCGAGAAATCGGGTTTTTATTAATTACAACTTAAGTTGCCAAGAGGGCTTAAATATATTATAATTAGAAGCGTTTAAAGAATTAATTATTTTGTATTAAAATCATCAAAATGAAAAAAAATATTATCTCTTTTAGCTTATTTTTCCTTATCATAGCTTTTAGTTTTAACTTGGGATTAGTTGCTAAAGCTCAAGTAAATACTAGTAACATATTTAACCCCAATAACATAATATCTGACTACGAGATGTTAAACGCTAAGTCCCTAAATGTAAATCAAATACAGTCATTTTTGCAAAACCAAGGCAGTTTTCTAGCTACCTATCAAACAGACAACGCCTATGGCAGTATAAAAAGTGCGGCTGAGATTATCTATGATGCTAGTAATAATAACTATAACTGTGATGGTGTTACTCTAAGTGATAATCCTACTGAATTTGAAAGGAATCTTAAGTGCAAAAGAATCACTACCATTAACCCTAAAGTGCTTCTAACTTTACTACAGAAAGAGCAAAGTTTAATTCAAAAAACTAATCCTAGCCAAAAAGCACTAGATGAGGCTACTGGTTACGGTTGCCCTACTGGCAGCAAAACTTGCTCCCCTTATTGGAAAGGATTTGGCAAGCAAGTAAATAGCGCTGCCCTGCAGTTTCTCCACTACATGGAAAGTCCTCGTTCTTATAACTTTAAAGTTGGTCAAACTTATATTGCCAAAGATAAGTACACTATGCTAAAAAGTGTTGACGCAGCTATTGCAGACAACTCCTACAACTCTATAGTCCAATCACCTGGCTTTGTTAATGTCACCATAGAAAATCAAGCCACTGCCGCTCTCTATATTTATACTCCTCACGTCTATAATGGTAACTATAACTTTGATCAGCTCTACAAAAAATATTTTGGTAGTGCTGGTAATAACGACAATATACCACCTAAACCAAATGTACTCCCTAAAATTTACCCCGACGCCTCTATTTTGAAACTAAAAGATGATCCTGGAATTTGGTTAATTGAAGGTGGCTTTAAAAGACCATTTGCAAACTACAGTTCTTTTATCTCAAGATTTTCAGAAAGACAGGTGATTATTACCAGTTCTGATATCTTAGATGCCTATCCTAAAGGAGAACCTATTAAATTCCCTGATTATTCTTTAGTGCAAACACCTGATAAGAAAATATATCTACTTGTTGGTAAAGAAAAAAGACCTTTTGAAAGCTTAGAAATATTTAAAAGAATAGGTTTTCATGAAAGCGAGATAGAGCCAGCTAGCTATACTGAACTCTATGGCTATGTAGACGGACAAGCGATTACCGCTAATTCTACTTATGTGACTGGAGCCCTTCTTCAAGATATTAAAACTGGTGGAGTTTACTATGTAGAAAATGGCACTAAAGCTCCTTTACTTGATAAAGTACTACTTCAAACTAAATATAAAGGTAAGGATATTATGCGCGTCTCGGCTGAAATTTTAAATAAATACTTAAAAATAGACCCCATCCTACTTCCTGATGGCTCCCTCTTAAAATCAAATGCCTCAGCGGCTGTCTATTTGGTTTCCGATGGTGTGAAACGTGCCTTTGCAAGCGGTGAAATATTTTCTAATCTGGGTTACAGATTTGACAATGTAATCACTGTCTCCCCTCAACTTCTTTACCAATATCCTCAAGGTGAATTAATTCAATAAATAAAATATGCCCATTATAAAAAGCTATCTTTTGCCCCACTCTCCTCTTTTAATACCTGAAATTGCCAAAGCTAACCATTCGCTAATGGCTAAGACTAGTTCAGTATATGAAACTATTTCAAGCGACTTAAAGGAAAACAAGATAGAGACTATTATCGTTTTTTCCCCCCACAACAATCCTCAACTAGAATATTTCATCCTAAACTGTGCTCCAGAAATGGATGTTAGCTTCCAAGACTTTGGTTTTATCCCGAAGAAAACTAGTTTTAAGGGAGCTATATCGCTAAGTGATAAAATCAGGAATTCTCTTAAAGACTCTTTCCCTCTTAGACTACTTTCTGAGCCCAATCTTGACTATGGCAGTGGTATTCCCTTATATTTAATTAAGGAATTAAATGAAAGTGTTCGTGTTCTTAGTATAGGCTCAGCTGAAGATTTAAGCCTAGAAGAGCATTACGATTTTGGCCTAGCCCTAGGCGATATACTAGAGGAAAGTGAAAACAGGATTGCTCTAATTGTCTCTGGCGACCTATCGCATCGTTTAATGCGCAAGTCTCCAGCCGGCTACTCTCCTAAGGGGCCAAAATTTGATAATAAGATAATTGAATTTTTAAGCTATCCTGACACTGCTATAGAAAATATATTAGCAATGGATAAAAAGCTGATTGCCGATGCCTCTGAATGTGGCTTAAAGCCTATTACTCTAGCCCTAGGCACTCTTGCTAAGCATAATTGGAAAGCTGATATCTTAGCTTATCAAACTGACTTTGGTATAGGCTATCTAAGTTTGGAGTTTGTTTTAAGCAAAGATCAGTAATAAAAATACGACTATGGATACTACTAACAATAAAGGTGAGTTCTCTTCATTTAAAGATATTTTTAAAAATAAGCCGGCGGCTGTGAAGCCTCCTGCTTATCCCTGGCAAGAGTTAGCTCTTAGAATTATAGAGGAGCTTTCTATTCCCGGGTTTAAAAGATCATCTGTTTTTAAAATCTGTCGTGACTTGCCCGCTAGCACAGTTGAGCGAGCCTTAAATGACACTAAAGAGTTATGTAAAACTGGCGTAGCCTGGAAATACTTTTTTAAGGTGATAGACGCTAGTAAAAAAGATAAGAAAAAATAATTATATGCCTAAACTATTAGATATAAAACTATACCCTGACCCAATTTTACGGGAAATAGCAGAAAAGATTGAGATCCCTGATTTAAAAGACGAAGCTATGCAGGAATTAATGGCTGATATGGATATCACTATGAAAACCAAAGATGGCGCTGGCCTTGCCGCCCCTCAAATTGGTAAAAGTATACGTTTAATTGTTATAAACCAAGAGAGTCAAAGTCTTTTTTTAATTAATCCTGAAATCACTAAAAAATCTTGGGCGAGGATAAAAGGAGAGGAAGGCTGTCTTTCTGTGATAAATAAGAAAGGAGAAATAGTCTATGATATTGTTTCTCGTCATAAAAAAATTAACTGTATATACTTAGATAAAAACGGAAAAAAACAGCACCTAAGTGCTGAGGGTGATTTAGCAAGAGTAATTCAACATGAAGTTGATCACCTAAACGGAATTCTTTTTATTGATTACCTTGAGAACCCTCCAGCCGATATAGACTAAAAAGGCAATTAAAATACCCCAAGAAATTTCTGAAAAGTAGCTATTTAAAAGCTCTTGATTGCTACCGATAAAATAGCCTAAACCAGCTAATACAAAAACCCAAATGGCTGAGCCTAGGGTAGTATAAATTATAAAAGTAAAAAGTGGCATCTTAGAAAATCCAGCTGGAAGTGACACTAATTGACGAATAACTGGAATTAAACGTCCAAAAAAAGTAGCTGAAGCTGAATTATCAAAAAAATATTTTTCCGCTTTTTTAATTTTATCAGGATTAATCAGAAAATATTTAGCAAAGCGATGATTTGCGAGTCGGTAGATTAAAGGGCGCCCTAGGTAGTAGCCTAGAGTGTAATTAAACAAAGCACCAATCACGCTAGCCACTATAGCGACTATGATAATAATCCAGATGTTTAAAAGACCCTGGCTAGCCAGATAAGCTGCTGGTGGGACAATTATTTCTGACGGCATAGGCACAAAGGAGCTCTCAATGACCATTAAGATCCCTACTCCCCAATAGCCTAAACCTTGAGTAACTCCTAATAAAAAATTAAATAATTCCTGTAACATAATATTGTAAACTAATATAAATATAGCATATAGCAAGCCTATGTCCAAGCTAAAAATAGACAAAAAAATTAGAAGCATTTTTATGGGCACACCTGACTTTGCTGTTCCCAGTTTAAAATCTTTAATTGAAAGTAATAATTTTGAAATAGTGTCGGTTTTTAGCCAACCCGACAGACCAAAAGGAAGAAACCGTAAGCTTAGCCAGCCCCCAGTTAAGGAGCTAGCCCTTAAATACAGTATTCCCATCTTTCAGCCAGAGAGCATTAAAGATGAAATAGAAACAATTAAAAAACTAAAACCTGACTTAATAGTTGTAATTGCCTATGGCCAAATATTGCCAACTGAGATACTAGAAATTCCAGAGTATAAATGCATTAATGTGCATGGCTCCCTCCTGCCTAAATATCGTGGCTCCTCCTGCCTAAATGCCCCTATTTTAAACGGAGACAAGCAAACTGGCCTAAGTATCATGGAAATGGATAAAGGTATGGACACAGGGGCTATAATAGCCCAATTCCCCCTCCAGTTAAACGATGAGTCTTCTTTAGAGTATATTCATGACAGTCTCTCCAGTCTAAGTGCTAAAGTTCTACCCCAAACTCTTCTTGCCTATATAAATAAAGAATTAAAAGCTAGCCCTCAAGATGAAAGTCTAGCTAGCTATGTAAATTTAATTAAGAAAAGTGACGGTAAAATAGACTGGAATGACTCAGCTACAAAAATAGAGAGACAGATAAGAGCCTATCATCCTTGGCCTGGTGCATTTACTTATAACAAAGATAGCAAAAGGATTAAAATTATTAAAGCTAAGGTCTTAGAGAAAGATAGTGAAAATAAGGCTAGTGTTGGAGAGGTTTATGAACTAAATAATAATATTGCTATTAGGTGTGGACAGAATAGTTTAATTATATTAGAATTACAACTTGAGGGAGCTAAGGCTATGAGCTCGTCTCAGTTTTTAAGCGGTCATCCTGATATCATTGGCCAAATACTAAAATAACCACATGGTCCCTTCGTCTAGTGGTTAGGACATCAGGTTCTCATCCTGGAAACAGGGGTTCGATTCCCCTAGGGACTAC
>CAYIZC010000029.1:4923-7976 GCA_964367805.1 uncultured Gammaproteobacteria bacterium | reverse complement strand
GCAATAGTACCAGAAACTTTTGATATTTCTGCTCCGTCTACGGTTATATCAGCAGGAGAGCTATTTATTATTTTGCCAATACCAGCAGACGGCTCAAAAGCTGTCTCTGCATTAGGCATAAGTCTACCAGCAATTTGCCATAACTTATCTATCACTATTTGAGGAGTATAATATTCGCTTAAAAGGCCAGCACCCTCTCCACCAACTGATTCTTTTCCACCAGCTCCAGTATAGGCCGCCATTAGTTCTCTATCTGCAAGTGTATAATCGTCTTGATATATTGAAAAGTCTTTAGACTCTAAAAGAGACTCAACTTGTTCATTTATTAGTTGCCTTTCTTTTTTTGTTAAGCCATTTGTTCCATTTTCTCCAAGTCCATTTCCAGATTCAACAAGCATTGATGCTTGGTCATATCCGGGTATCTCGACTGGAGATTCTTGACTGCTGAGTCCACTTTCTCTATCTGGAACTTGGCTAACAGTGGGTATTCCTTTTTGTTGAATGTTATCATATGATTCTATTATATTACTACCGCCAGTATTGTCAATGGCGTTACTTTTAATTTGGTTAATATCAAAAACTACATATTCTAAAATACCGTCTCCAAATTGGGAGATAATACCGTCATAACCAGCGTCCTGCATGATTTTTTTATTGTTTATATCTCCGTATAAAGACTCATACATTTCGCTAACAGTGCCTAAATCAATCGTTTCGTCTAGTGAAGCCAGAGCTTCTTCTTCTGTCATATATTCTCCACCCATTAGTTTAACAACAGTAGGTGCCTGTTCTGCTTTATTTAAAATACCCTGTAAAGTAAGGTCGATAGGATTCTTTAAATCAAGTTTTACTTCTTTTACTACTACGTCATTACTGTCTCCAGACGCTCTGTTCTCGTCTGCAAAGTTATAGGCAATATCTTTAGCGTCAGAAAAGAAAATACCAAACTTAGCATTGTCCCAGCCTGTATTTTCTCCGAGCCTGTCCATTGAAAAGCTATCAAAGTTTTGAGTAGTGCCATGATAAAAGGTCTTTTTAGCCAGCTCTTTTGCTAACTCTGTCTTAATAGCCCTTTGATCCATAGACTTAGCTGTCTCTTTAGCCTGCTCTCCACCCTCAAATAAAGAATATGCTTCTTCTATTGTACCTGTATTTATATGATTTTCTTCAAAACTAATAATAGAATCAAGATATCTTTGTGCCAAGTCTTCATTATTCTCATTATATTTTCTTACATGCTCCTCTAAGTCTCCCTCTTTAATTGCAATAGGGTCGTCGCTTTTTAATATTTCAATATCTTTATTAAGTGCTTCTCTATTGATATATAGCTTCCTTTCTCCTAGAAGAACGCCAGATGGAGCAGGCTTACCAGTCATTGTATCTTTTAAGTTTTGAGTTGTTATTTCAACGTCTAAGAATAACGAGCCAGACTGACCAGCCTTTGTCATTTCTGCTAATTTGTCGGCATAGTCTTTAGTTTCTGCAATAGCCTTTTCAACTCTAGGTTTAGTAACTTCTTCGGCCACCTTTTCATTTTTCTCAATAAGATAAGCCTTGCGTCCAGCTCTTATGGCTTCCGCTCCTGTTACTCCACTACCTGCAAAAGGGTCTAAAATGGTGTCTCCTTGCTCCGTAGTCATTTCTATCAACTCTTTAAGCATCTCGGCTGGCTTCTCTGTCTGATAGCCCTTAGGACGCCTTAGGGAGAAGTTTAGACTCTTTAAGTCCTTATCTAACTCACCAGACTGATTAAATACTAAAATACCCTCTGGCTTGGCTACCTTTCCGTTAGGAGAGGTTACCGGACTTCCGTCTGCAAATGTCTTCTGATATTCTCCTTTTCCAACTGGCTTGAATCCTTTTTCAATAAACAAGTCATTGTACTTCTGCATTTTCTTTAATCCGCTTGGAGCTTGAGAGTACATATGAACTACTGGAGTACTCTTTTTTTGCGTTATTTCCTTTACAGAATCAAGCACTTTTGAGAAGTCTTCTAAAGACAGTAGATCATACTCAACTCCTCTATTACCACCCTTAACTGCTGGTGTATCATAGGGAATATCTAAAAATATCATATCTGCTTTAAAACCTTTATCAACTAATCTTGGTAAAGCATCAACTGCATTTGCTGTTTCAACATAGGCAATGTCTTCTCCTTTGTTAGATAGCACGTAAACTCCCTCCTCAACACGCTGGAACGTGCCCTCCTTAGCTCCTACGCCAAGAATACGCCTTACATTAGGTTCTAGTATACCTGTCTCCTTAGCGACCTCCTTAATCGATTTTGGCTTATCTTTGACTGCTTCTTCAACTGTTGCCTTTTGTGTTGGTTTTCCTAAGAATCTATTACTTAATTCGTCTAAAGAAACATCTTTAACTTCTTTATCTCCATAAAGTTTTTCATATTTTGCAATAACTTTTTCAGTGCTTACTCCCTCATATTGTGGAGTATTTCTTTTTATATAGTCTTCACTTTCCAGAGCTTGGCTTTCAGCCCACATTTCAAAGCCATATGAAGAATGATTTGCATGACTATCAAAATAATCTTTAATAAATAAATCTTCTCTCTCGGCTAGAGTTTCTGGCACTTCTCTTTTTGCCTTTGGCTCTTTAACAGAACTTTTTTTAGGTTCCTGTTCTTTAGTTTCGTTTACTATTTCAGTAATAACATCTGGAATATATGCAGTAATTTCAACTCCAGACTTTGCAGTAAATTTCCTTTTTTTGTAACCTATAACCTCTTTAATTCTTTCGTAACCGTCTTCAGTTTTATCAGTTCTATTATCTTCAATAGCAACTTTATTTACATTTAATCCCTCATTAAGTTTTTTACCAGTAACATACTGGGCTCTCAATTCAACAGTCTTTTCTTTTCTGGCTTTTCGTTCAGCTAATCTTTTTTCTTCACTACCATATTCTAGCTCTTTTTCTTTGGAAACATCTTCTTTTTTAACTTCTTCTTTTATAATATCTTTATCTTGCATTACTGTTTCTGATGTCGTTTCTTTAAAGTCTTCTTTAATTTTATTATTAACTCGATCAGCTATATTTTG
>CAYIZC010000029.1:3532-4823 GCA_964367805.1 uncultured Gammaproteobacteria bacterium | reverse complement strand
TTAGCAATAGGGTTTAATACCTCATTAAAAATACCACCAGAATGTTCTGAAACAACTTCAACCCACTGATCAGTAAAAGAAATTGCGGCTGCTTTCCATAGATTATCTCCGTCTTCTTCTATAAATGATTCAAAATTATGTAATTCGTCTGGAGAAGTATAACTATACGTTGGAGTCATATTAGTAATAGTTCCTGCTGTTATTTCTCCGATTCTAGCTGGTATTGTTTGCAGAGTAGCACCAGCAATATTTCCTGCAGATTTTATTAATATTCTTTCAGTAGTTTGTCTTGCAATACTTTTTTTAGCTTGACTTGTTAAAACTTTAGTTACTGCTTTTTCAGTTGCTACCTTCCCTACTTTAAATATTCCACCAGTCAAATATAACTCTCCTGCAAATGAGGGTAATTGATTAATAATGCTAGTAACTTTAGCTCCAAAAGTTTTATCTCTTTCCGATTGAAGTTTAAAATTAGCAAGTCTTAAATCGTCTACTGGTGTATTATCACCACTTTGTAAACGTTTAGCTGATTGAAATAATTGAGTAGCTTCTGAAATATCCCTTATAGTAGATATAAAAGGTATGTATTTATCTGGTGGTGTTTCTATTAATACATCTTTACTTGTTTGTTTATCTAGCTTTCCTGTTTCTGGGTCAACTTTTTCAATTAATTTTTTTAAATCTGTTTGTGCATAAGCATTTTCAAAAGACTCAAATACATCTTTATATACTTCGCTTTTATTTAAACCAAAGAAGTCTTCTGCTTTTTTTGGTAATACAAACTTAGCCGCCCTATTCCAGAAGCTCTCTTTTTTTGTATCTTCATATGGAATAGCGTCATCATATTGACTACTTAGAGTACTCTTTGGAAGTCCATATTGGTCTAACTCTCTTTGTCCCTCTACTTGTTCTGTCGGCTTTTTTTCAACTACTGGCACCATTTCAAGGTTCATTGCCTTACTAAAATTAGAAAAGCCACCACTGGGAGCTTTTGTTTCTTCGTCTTTTTTCTTTGTAGAAGCAGACGAACTAGAAGATTTTAAAACATTTTGTTCAAAGTTTGAAAATGCCATAGTTTTAGTATGATAAGCCTAATTCATAATATTGAGTTGGATTAGCATAGCTCTTAAATGATTCGTCGTATTCTTTACTCTCTCGTCCAGCTGCTAACCACATGCTTCTACCTTTTTTAAAGTCAGTTGGAGAGACATAGCCGTCTTCACCTGTCATAGTAGATAAATCTCTACTCATATTAGATATAGCAGTTCTTTTTAGCTCTGATTCTGTTGGT
>CAYIZC010000029.1:0-3432 GCA_964367805.1 uncultured Gammaproteobacteria bacterium | reverse complement strand
CCACTCTTTAATGATTCGCTTACTTGATTAAATATTGAAGTATAAGCGTCTGTTGTAGATCTAACTGCTGGTTCGTCAGCCTTTGATGCATTATTAAAATTGTCAAATTGACCAGCGTTTATTTTACCGTTGATATTTCCCTCATTAGCTGGTGTTTCCTTTAAAGTACCATATAAACCAGAGCCAGATTCGCCAGTTTTGCCAAATTGACCTTGTACATTGTATTGATTTATAACACTTGCATTAGGAATAGCTACCGAGCCTTGAGGAATACTAGGGTTAACAATAGGAGTATCAGCTCCCATGAGCTTATAACCTTGCCCAAAATATCCCTGTGCGTCTTGCGAGCCAGATTCTACTACCACCTTTTTGCCTGCGTCATTTATAAGAGTTGCTTTTGCCATATATTTGTACTTTAATTATACATCATTTTTATTAATTATACTATTTTGGCGGTTGGTTATCGCAATAATTTATTAAACTATTTAAAATTGCTCTAAATTCTAAGGTTCCAGCGACTTCGGCCTTAACAATTCGCACGATATTGCCGTCAGTTTCAACAATAATCTGTCTTGGTTTTACTTCTTCTTTTGGTGTATCTTTTTTTTCTTCGTATTTTTTTTCAGACATAAATTTATTTATTTAATAGAGTTAATAACTCGTTTATTTTAGTAAGTTTCTCGGTATACTCTGCAATTACTGCTTCGGCCTGTTCCTTTTCAATAAGTAATTGTCTTTGTGATTTTTGTTCAATCAAAGTTTTAACAGTAAAGTCAGAGCCATTGATATCTTTTACCTTAGTAGTTTCGTAAAAGTCCAATATTTCAGTATCGCTAATTGTCTTTTTTCCGTCTTTATTTTTTTTATCTATTGTAATCATAAAGTTATGAACTTCTTAAATAATATTTACTAGCGTCATATGCCCCAGTCGTTTGAAAATAAGCTCGGCCACCAATCGTGATACTAGCGTTATTTTCAAATGTTATATTACCAGTTAGGTTAATAGAGCCAACTACTCTAAACTGGCTATTTGACTGAATAAAGCCACCAGAATAGTTTAAATAAGCATTACCTCCAGCAAAATCAACGTTTGAAGTATAAACGTTTCCCCAACGATAACCAGAACTCCCTAAATTAGCTATGAAACTAGAAGATGGAACTAAATTACAATTTGAAGAAATACTATTTGCATCATTATATGCTAAATAATTTGAGTCCCCAAAATAATGTTTTTGAGAGTAAATATCATCTCCATGAATATCACCTCCATAAATATCATTTCCATAAATATCACCATAAACATATAAGTGTGTATATCTACTAATAGTTGTTAGAGCATAAGATCCGATTGTAACATGTTGACCATTGTTTCCACTTTCAAATACTAAGTCGCCTTCATTGTAGCCGTTACCAGTAGTTGCGGAAAAATAAATATTCCAATAGGGATTTGTGACATTTTTTTTCTTAAATAATATCGAAGAAAATGAACTATAAGTTTCACTTTCAAACTCAATATCTCCACCTGATTTAACAGTTATTCCAACCAGACCAGAATCAACGGTTAGTGTGCCTGAAGAAATCATATCAGCTGTTAATGTTCCTGTAGTAATTTTAGAAGCGTTTATAGACCCAGTTACAATCTTACCTCCATTTATTTGAGTAGTATTATTATTTATATCTGCGGCCGCCCCACCAGTAGGTACAAAACCAGATATAATAAGTGATGATGCAACAACTTGTCCGTTCATATCAACACTGAAAGGAGCGTCTACAAACTTTTTAGCTCCTAGCCATATGCCACTTTCATTTACGTTAAAAGAAGTATCACCAGATCCAGCTTGAAGCTCTTTCAAGCCTATAATAATATCAGAACCGAAGCGACTACCATTTTCTACAAGAAAATCAGCAAATGGTATATCGTTATCTTTAAAAATGTTTACTTCTTTATCTGTCATATTAATCATTAACATTAACCTCAAACATTTCTATCTCTGGAGCATCATTATTAGAAACATTTGATTTTATCTTAATTTGGAGATTAGTAGCGTCATTTATATCTATATCTGTGCTATAAATCTTACGATCAGTATCATTATTGCATTCAGCTTCTATTATTTCTTCATAAGATTCACTATTTACTTTCTTGAAAATACTAAAACCTGTATTATCTGGAAGTTTTCTATAAGCAATATTGACATCTTTATAATTTAAAAGCTGGTATCTATCTACCATAATTGCTCTAGTAGACATATATGCTCCAGTATATTTTTTAGTTAAATCTAACTTGTCTACTCCATAAACTGGTGTTGCTGGTACAGTATTGTCTTTCCATGTTACTAAATAACTATCGCCAATACTCACAATAGAGCCTATCTCTATATTACTTAAATTACCTGTTGATATGCCATTTTCTCCATTTAATACAATAGGATAGTTACGATTAGCTCTACCAAGAGAATATAGGCCAATATTGCAAGGAGTTCCTAAAGAAGTTGATAAGGCAAATAATGGTAACCCATTAAAGTTTAAACCAGCATTAGGGTGTACAACTGCTTTATTAGTAGAACTCCAATTTCCTTTTATCTGTTTATATAAATCTAGATTAGAACCGTCATAAATATAAGTATTACCTTTCGTCCCAGCATTAACAATAACACCGTTATCTATTGGCAAAAATGAGTTTATGCCAACTTCTGGTATAGGGTCGCTATTAGTAAAAGAGACGCTCCATGTATTCCAACGATAAATCTCAGTAGCTACTATATTGCTATTTACATAAGTTCCAAGAAGTAAGTCAGTCCCCATTTGTCCTAAACATTTAATACGATTCTGACTTGGAAGCGGTAAATCTAAAGCATCTGCCGACCATACTCCCTCATCTACTTGTGCAACTAAGTTTTTATCACCAATATATAAAACTAAGTTTAAAACTAACATTGGGTGCCAATTAGCATCTCCATTGTCAAAAGTTTGCCAATTATCATCTCTTGTAGACCATGCTGTGCCTATTTGCCAACGTCCTAGCTTATTTTGAGTAGCATAGTAAATATAACCTTGATATTCTTTAGCTTCTAATATTCCGACTGAACCAGTAGACGGAGAGACTGTCGCCTCGACGCTATAAACGCCTGCTGACGTTCTTTTAAAGACTTTGCCATTAGAACTACCAAATAAGTAAGTATTGCCGTCAGAACAAGGCACAGAGGCTAATACAAGGTCGTCAACAGTAGCTCCACTGTCCTTAGTGAGAGCTTGATTAACCTTTATAACTCCAACTTCTGAATGAATATCAAAACCCCATAGATCAGCCATTGAATTAGCTGCTCCCATATAGTCGCTATCTGCGATGCCACCTAGATTAAAGTTTTTAAAAGGTATTCTCATATAATTTTAATATTTATCTTGCTTAGTCCAGTCGTCTACGTCGTCTTT
>CAYIZC010000028.1:0-8003 GCA_964367805.1 uncultured Gammaproteobacteria bacterium | reverse complement strand
TCGCAGGATCATAAGCGTCAATTTGAAGGTCTTTTCCAAGTCCAACAATAAATCCATTTTCAACGAAGTCGTTTCCGCCAACTGTCTTAATGATAGTTGCGGCTGGATTTAAAGGGAATTGTGCTAAAACGTGTCCAGTTACTAAACCTGTTAAGCGATTAGCTTCAACGATTTTGAATTCTGGTAAATAATTTAAAATACCCATTGTTTCACCTCTGTATTATTTTCTTGTCTTATACTTATTCACTAGATCTGAAACGATTTCAGCTTCTGTTCTAGTTGAAGGACTATTTGTGTCCGCAGTATAGACGAAAGTATTTGGTTTTTTAATTTTATTCTCTTTTTTTGAGATTCTTGTGAATTCTTTAGAAAGAACAATATCTAGTTCTTCATAGGTAAATTCATCGACCTTTTCTTTAAGGGCTTCTAAGAAGTCCTTTTTTAAATCATCTTCAAAAGAAACAACTAAGCCGATTTTTCTTTCTCTTCTAAAGGCTTCAAGTTCTGCTCTTTCACTACTATTAAGTGCGGCTGAACTAAATTCTTCTTTTTCTTTAATGATTTTCATCGAGTTTTGTTCTTCTTCATTTACAGCTTCTTCTCCGTTAATTTGATTAGAAGAAAATTCTTCTTTTTTCTCAGTACCCTTATCTTCTTCTTCTTCTGACTCTCCAGTTTCATGTTCTACGAAATTTTTAGGCCATAATTCTTCAATTTCAAGATCGCTTAGAAATCTCATTCTGACTTCTGTTAACTCTCCAAATTGAATCACTCCCTCTTCTGTTTCGTCGAATTCGCTTCTGTAATATTTGTATTCTTCAAAATTTACAAAAACAATTTTCTTTTCAGCAATTGACCATTGAATAGGATAAACATTTTCTCCAAAAGTTTCATAAAAAGCTTCCATGAGATTTCTTTGAATTTCTTCTTCAGTTTCTCTCATAAATTTTATTAGAAATTTTTCTTTTTCAGTGAAAACTTCTTTTTCTTCTTCATTCTCTGTTTCTTCTTCGTTATCTTCTATTTCTTCTTCGTTATCCTCTGTTTCTTCTTCAAATGCTTCTGTTTTTTCTTCTTCCGGGGACTCAGTAGTTTCTTCCTCAAAAGTTTCAGTTTCAATTACATTTTCAACTTCTTCTTCTAAGGTTTCTATAATGTTTGTATCTACATCCATTTTCTCACCTCTTTGTCCTTGTTCTTTGGTAAACTTTTCGAACTCTTTTCTAAAGTTCTCAAATACTTCCATCAAGTGAGAATTTTCATTAAAAAATCCTGAGCCACTAAATGCAGGCTTTTCACCATCTCCTAAAATACTTAAACCAAGTAAACTACCGCTTTTAAACTCAATATTTTGAAGTTTACCTTTGGCATCTCTATTAATTACATAGGTTGTGTTATTAGGATTTAGTTCTAAGGAGTGTTGTTTACCAACAATTTTTTGTGCAATTTCTCCTGTTTTGTCTGTTCTTCCTGTATAAAGAATAACATCGCACACTGCATATTCTTTATCGTCTTCCTTAATATACTCAATTTCGGTATCCTCTGGAACTATACCATAAATGTGTTGTATTTCGGGGTTGTGACCTTTAAAGTCTTCTTCTTCTTCGTCGTAAAAGCCCACTACGGGTACATAGGGTAAGCTTTTTAAGAGATTGTCTGAGAATTTTTTAGTAAAAAGTCTCTTGTCTCCTGTTTGACCAATATAGAAGATCTTTAATTTTGCGTAAGAATAGAGAGAATTTTCACTTTCTCTATAATCGAACAGATCAACAGGTATACTAAAATTTACTTTCATTTAGTCACCCCATTAATTCTTTTCACCATCTTCTTCGCTGTCTTCCACTTCTCTGTCGTTTTCTACTTCTTTCACAGGAGTAATAGAATTATCTTCTGTAATTTCTTTTTCTTCCGTTTTTTCTGTTTCTTTTTCTGTTGAGCTCTGTGTATGAGAGCTTTTTAATGGTTTTAGTATCTCATCTAATTTCAAGAATTCTTCCAATTTGGTTTTATGAGCAATATGTCCTTGTTTTGTTCCAGAGGCAACAATTGCTTCTAATCTTCCTATACCATATTCTCCGTTTCTACGGTGGATCTCCATCATTTCTTGTAAGTTATAATGTGTGATCGGTAACATGGTTAATTGGATTTGATAACCCTTGAAATTATATAAATTGTTAATTGTTAAATTGTAAAAATTTACTAATTGCTGAATGTATTTTCAGACAATTGATTGATCTTTTTTAAGTCCAAGTTCCAATGACTCTTTAATAGCGCCATTGAATTGATTTGGATTAAGACCTGCCGCCCTATAGACTGCTTCTTGTGCTTTTTCTAAAACTTCTGTAGAAAATTTTGAATCTTCTTGAATTGAATGAATTTGCACATCTCCGAAGCTTGTCAATAATCTAGTTCTTTTATTGTTAGAAAGAGATTTAGACATGCTTTTGTGTAAACTCCTAACTTCAGGTAATTCAAATAATAATCTTCCTTCATAAGAAGGAATTTTATGAGTAAGAATTTTGTCTAGTCTAGCGGTGTTTCTTTCAACTTCATTTGCTCTATATTGATCATAATCAAATAGACCTTTTAAAATTGAAATTTGTGTTGGAAAACCATAATCATTAGTATTTAGATATGTAGAATATCTCCCATCAACAATAATTAGTTGAGGACCACTTTTTGATTTTCAATTTGTATATGCCGTTGTTAGTTCGTCTGGGAAAAGTTCAAGCACTTCTTCAAGTTCTTCTCTTCTTAAACCCAAATCATCAAAGTATTTTAAGTCAAATTGATAGACTCCAGTTCCATATTGACTCATCAAAAGAGGTTTACAGTATGATGGATTCAACATCAAAGTAGAAATAGTTTTTGATTTAGTATCTTTTACGGCATATAAATATACTGAACCTTCTTTGAAAAGTTTTGTTATAATGGTCGGAACCGTTACTTCTATTGATAACCCATCAACTATCTGGGTCATTAAATCATAAATTTCTGAATAATTATTTTCGCTTGCTCTTTCTTTAATTTGGACTGGAAAATAATAGTATCTCCATAAAAACATATTAGAAAGATAATCAATTACGCCAGCATAAAGCGGATCTGTTGCATAAGCAAAATTTGCTAAATCACGAACATCTTTCCTGTTTATATTTTCGCTACCAACTTGATTTATAATTGTTTCTAATGTTTCTTCATTAAATCTAGAACCATAGTTCGCTCCTCTGGCTCTTTCGTATGTTCTTAAAAGTGCATCATCATTTCCACTATAGAGTTTTTCTATTTGTTTACGGCGATCGGCCATAACAATATTAGAATCTTTTTTATCTTTTGCCATATTTCGCCCTCTCTAATCAAATAAGACAAAATCTTCAGCTTTTGCCGAAACTCTGCGTCTCTTACCATAATATTCTAATTCTAGATACATATTTGTGGCATAAACGGCATATTCAGCTGCTGAGAAAAAGTCTTTTTGTATTTTATTATCTCTTCGTCTAATTCTCATAGACCTGTTAACATTATCGCTAGTATCAACAATCTCAAGATTTTTTAATTCCAATTCCATTCTATCCATATACATATATGGTCTTAATTTCTTCTCACGAGTAACATTTGATGCTCGTTTGAATCCTTCAAAATTTTGGAATTTATTAATAGCTTCGCTAGATTTAATTAAAAATCTTATTGCGCCATTACTAATTCTACTAAAAAATAATTGATGAATTTGATCGGCTTTTTCGCCGGTAGCTTTAACTTCATAACATATTGTGCGCTTTGGATTGTATCTCATTAAATCTTTTTCTGAATTTGAAGGCGGATTAATAATTCCAAGTCCTTCTAATTTAATTCCATCTTCTCCCACGCTTTCTTTATTCAACCAGTCTCTAATTGCCGCGCCAATACCGTTGGCGTCATAAACTAGAAGTCTGGCGTCATATTTTTTTACTGTTTGTTTTAAAATATTTGAAATTTTTTCATAGTCTGTTGTATCTACTGAAAATAGATTAATAAGACTATAAGTAAAGAAAAATTCCTTCGGCTTTACTTTATAAATTATGACGGCAGTCTTTGCACTACCATCTTTGGCCATATCGGCCGATACCACATAAAAATGAGGATTTTTTATATTAGGATCTGGATCTTCAGATGCGGAGAACTCTGCCCTCACAATCTTTCTCAAATCGCTAATTGTTGAAGAAGAGAAAACTGCTCCAACTGGAGCCCCGCTCCAAATACTCATATATTCACGCTCAAATGAATCTCGATCATAGGTAGTTGAACTAATCAACTCTCTAATTGTTTCTTCTTCTAAAAGTCCGTGTTGGATTGGTATAGCATAACTCCCACCTAAGACCATATATTTGGTCGGGTCTAAGGCCGCATAAACGAGCGTCTCAAGCTGCTTATTGTATGCGTAAGTGCCTTGATAACCAGCGGTTGTAATAAAAATCTTACTTCCGTGTGGTTCTTTTGGATTTACTCTACCTTTTGAATCTTCTCTTGGTTTATTTAATAGCGGAATTGCAACTTCATTTGTAAAAGTTGGATCCAATTGAATAACTTCTTCGAAAATTCCTGAGTGTCTGCGGAAACCACGAATAGTTCCGCCTACAACGTCAAATATGCCGCCATGACTAAATCTGAATTCGGCATAGTCTGGTCCCTGAACAAAGGCATTACGCAATTGTCCGGCCACACGCATTTTTTGCATCTCATTTTGCAATAGCGGGAATCTAACCCAAATATCGTCAACGATTTTTTCTTTGGCAATTTGAGCGGCTTGACCTTTTGTTCCTGCTGTTACGAAGCTCTTATGTCGAGGAAGTAACATGGTTGTTACATATCGACTATAGAACGCTAAGAATGATTTCGAAAAACCACGAGTAAATGTATAATAAGATTGACGACTTCTAGACATCGATCTTAAAACCATTCTTTGAGCAAAAAACATAGAGAATGCGGAATCTTTAGGAGTCATAATATCTGCTAAGATATCCGGATAAACAATAAGTGTGTTAATTGCTTCTCCAAATTTTTCTAAATTTTCTTTTATTCTTGATTTTTTGACTACGTTTGGCGTGTTCTGAGTTATATCATCTAAAAAATTCAAATATTCTTGAATTTCAGGTTCAAGATTGTCTTTAAAAGAACTCATTTTCTTCTTCCTCTTCTCATGAAAGATTTGCTGATTCCTTTTCTAATTCTTCATCAAATTCTCTATTTGTTTTATCTAAACCCGCTTGATATAATTCTTCTAGTGGCATTTTTTCATAACTTTCAGCATCTTTTTTAATAGCATCTTCTTTTTTAAGAGCACTATTTATCGTCTCAAATACAACATCCAAACCAGTTGCATCGACTACAAGTCTTCTTATAAAATCTTGCATATCTTTTAGTGATTTATCAACTATATCACGATCAACATTATCATAAAATTTAAATTGAAAACCTAAATCTTCGATATATTGGACCAACTGCGCCACATTGGCGATAACATCCTGACTAGATGCAGTAATCAAATCATCAATTTTTGCAGTTTTCACAAAATTTTGATAAGCTTTACTTAATTCGTTAATCTCTTTTGAATCTCCACTTGAAATAGCCCTATCCAAAGCAACAGACATTTTACATGCTTTTTTGATCGCATCTTTTTGCATTGGATTGCTAACATCATTAGCATTTAATGTATTTACAAATAAATTTTCTAAAGAAATTAATTCTTCAAAAGTATAATTTTGACCCCATTTAATTTGATTTCGTAGCATAAAACCGTCTCTTATTGGCTTTATCTTCATAATCAACTCTTCATGAGTTCTTGTTAATTCTCATTCTTCATTCGCCTTCTTCCAAAGGTCTCTACTAGTATCTTCAAATTTATTTTCTTCTGAATCATAAAAGAACTTAACATACTCTTTAAAAACATTATGTTTAAATTCGGAATACATTTGCATTCATAATTCCGGTTTGAAGGGAATATTAAATGTTCGACAAAAAAGATTGACATCTTCTAAATCTGTCGCTTTTACTTTCATCGCGGCACAGCCGGAACAAATTGGAGCTACTAAAGGATTGTTAGAAGGGATTAGAGTCTGAGTCGCGCCGCAAATAGCGCATTTCCCAATCTTTAATTCCATTTTTTTCTTCCTCCTTCTACTTTCTAACTTTATTATACTATGTTTTTGCAGAATTAGCAAATTCACGATTAACTAAAACTAAAAATTTTTTCGAAAAAGTGAAAATTTGATATTGGAATAAAAATGTGATATACTTATAGTATAAAGGGGAAGGAGGAAATATGCTAGACAAAATTCAAAAAAAATATTCCGAGGTTTATGAAAACCACTTCAAAGAAATTTTCAAAGATGGATATGATGTTAAGTGCGAATGGGGTTTCCCAGTAATCAAACTTGAATTCAGTAATCCAAAAACTGAAATCATTTTTAATATTGATATTAGAAGTGGAGACTATGGTCTGTTTATGAAAGGGAAAGAGATGAAAGACGAAGTTGAGGTGCCAGCTTTCGCGGCCTTAGATAAGGCTACATTAAATTTTATTGTTGAAAGAACAATTTTAATTTCAGAAAATCTTTTTGGTGTCAAACCAGAACCAACACAAGATGAAATGGGACCAGATCCAGACAAAGCCGAATCAGATACTGATAAAACCGAACCAAAATAGTTTATGGATGTATTCCTATTAGTCCTGCTTTTGGCCGCAATAGGTGTAATAATATATCTCGCTCTAAAAAAATCCAAAGTAGAAATAAAATATATCGAAAAAGATGTTTCCCCTGAACTACGAAGGAAATTAGATGAAGAGATCAAAGCTAAGGCCGCAAAACAGGAACAAGAGCTAGCGCTCATCAAACAAAATTCTCTTCAACAAATAATCGAAGAACAACAAGTTCTCCAACAAAAAATAAATGAAGAGAGATCAAATTATCAAGTCAAACTACAAGCCGAGATGGACGAATTCAACAAATCTTTGGCCGCACAGAGATTGATAGCAATCGAGAACTTAGAATCCGAAATTGATTCCAAAAAAGCCCAAAATTTATCCAAAATACAGGAACTAGAATCATTCATCAAAACAAAAGAAGAGGAAGCTGACGTTCAAGTTAAATCAATTAAGTCGTTTATCGAATCCTGACAATCCAAACAAAATGCGGTTGTGGAGTCATTCCAAAAATTAGACGAATTAAAAAATGCGGAGTCTTTCCACCGTATCAAATTCAATCCTACTGAAGAATTGGAACTACGGGAGTTGCGTTCAGTAATAGTCAAACTTCGTAATCCCATGCCATTCTACAAGGCAGTCTATGACATCTACTACAAAAACAAAATCAACGATTTGGTTTTAAGGGTAGTCGGAAAAGGTCGGGTTACTGGAATCTACAAAATCACTCATATTGCTTCTGGGAAGACTTATGTAGGTCAGAGTGTAGACATAGGAAATCGATGAAAACAACACGCTAAAAGAGGTTGTGGAGCTGATATAATCACTTCGAATAAATTATACCCAGCGATGTTAGAATTCGGGGTTGAAAACTTCCAATTTGAAATAGTTGAGGTAATTGAAGATCAGAGTAAGTTGGGTGAAGCCGAAAAATATTGACAAAATTACTTTAAGTCGATGGAGTTTGGTTATAGTATGAAATAGTATCAATAGCATCGTTAAGGTGCTATTTTTTTTGTGTCGTCTGCAGAAGAAGAAAAATGTATATGTGGAGGAGTGATGCGGGTAAAGAGTTTGTCGAAAAGTTTAAAAAAAGTATATTCATTCTTTTTACCTCACCCCTGTCGGGATTTTTTCCCGATTGCGTTTTTTTAGAAACATAGCCCCCCCCCTTGCGAGTAAAAAATTTTTAGTATCCGTCGCCACCCCTCATTTTTTTTCTTTTTTTATGTAAGCGCTTACATAGTTTTAGGGGTTGTTTTTGCTATAAAAAAATGTTATAATTAGTTATAGAAAGAAAGAGGAAATCTTATGTTAGTAGTATTAG
>CAYIZC010000027.1:0-8006 GCA_964367805.1 uncultured Gammaproteobacteria bacterium | reverse complement strand
CCTAATTGTCTCTACTATTTTTGTTCGCCGCGAAGGTTTTAAAATCTTATTACATCTATTCTTTTCCGCCTCGGTATTACTTAATGCTTTTTTAAACATCGCCTTATTTGCTATATATTTAATAAACTTTTAGTTATCTAGAATATGGAATTTCAGATTGCACGAATTTTATTCTTTGCCACTCTCTCATTTATTTTTGCTATTTTATCAGCTCCGCTCCTAACTCATTTTTTGTATAAATATAAGCTAGGAAAAAAGATAAGAAATAGTGGTAATACTCCAATTTTTAGTGCCTTGCACGCTCATAAAGCGGGCACACCTACCATGGGAGGAGTTTTAATATGGGGAACTGTTTTAATACTTATAATGTTTTTCTATTTTCTTCATAGGATATTTCCGATAGATATTTTTGCTGAATTTAATTTCCTTTCCCGAGCGGAAACTTTATTACCTTTAGGGGCTTTAGTGGCCTCTGCTTTAATCGGTCTATTTGATGATTGGTTAGATGTTAGAGAAAAGGGTGTTTTCGGTGGTGGTGGTTTGAAGTTAAGGCATAGATTGTTAGTTTTTTTAGCGATTGCCACTATAGGAGCTCTTTGGTTTTATTTTAAATTAGACTGGACTATTTTACACATTCCTTTCTTAGGTAACTTTGAAATAGGTTTTTGGTATGTGCCTATTTTTATATTTATTATCGTGGCTACCGCTTTTTCAGTTAATGAAACCGACGGGCTTGATGGCTTAGCGGGGGGAACATTGCTAATTTCTTTTGCTGCCTATGGAGTGATTTCATTTGCTATGGGAAGATATGACCTGGCTACATTTTGTGCAGTTATAATAGGAGCGCTTTTAGCCTTTCTATGGTTTAACATTCCTCCCGCCCGCTTTTATATGGGAGACACGGGTTCTATGGGTCTGGGAGTGACTTTAGGAATTATTGCAATGTTAACCAACAATGCTTTTCTTTTAATTTTTATCGGTATAATATTTTTAGTGGAATCTCTTTCTGTTATTATACAAATGCTTTCCAAGCGCATTCGTCATAAGAAGGTATTTCTTTCCAGTCCTATCCATCATCACTTTCAGGCGCTCGGTTGGCCCGAGGCAAAAGTAGTGATGCGTTTTTGGGTGATAGCGGGTATAGGGGCGACTATAGGACTTCTTATTTTTTTAGTTGATAAGCAAGTATGAGACCTACTTCATTTATAAAAAAGAAAAAAAAGACTAAGACTAAGCTCCATGCTCCGGATAAGAGTTTAATTGGGGCTTTATTTATTCTTCTTATTCTGGGTTTAGTTTTACTTTTTAGTGCTTCCTCAGTTGTTTCCTATGATAAGTTTGGGCACACCTACTTTTATTTTAAAAGTCAGTTATTTGCTGTTGGAGTAGCGATGATTGCTTTTTTTATAGTTTCAAGAATTGACTACCGAATTTGGAAAAAATATGCCACTTTTTTTCTGCTGGGCTCCATCGCTTTATTAATACTAGTTTTTATACCGGGAATAAAGGCTGACTATGGCACCTCACAGTCTTGGATAAATATTTTTGGTTTCTCCCTGCAGCCCTCTGAGTTTGTTAAATTATCTTTTTTAATATATTTAGCCGCTTGGCTAGATGCTAAAAAAGGAGAACTTAATAGTTGGCGAGGAGGCATTATTCCTTTCTTAATTGTTTTAGGGATTATCTCTGGATTGATGTTAGCCCAGCCTGATCTGGGAACTCTAGTTATTATAATTTTTTCAGCAGCCATGGCTTTTTTTGTGGGTGGGGGAAAATTGAAACATATTTTTACTGTACTGGCGGTTGTGGGCATATCAGTAGTTATGCTCTATAATATGGGCTATTTTAGAGATTATCAAAGTGAACGCTTAGCTTGTTACAAGGATCCTTCAGTAAGCACTCTTCATCATTGTTACCAACTAAACCAGTCTTTAATAGCAGTTGGCTCCGGTGGGCTACTAGGAAGAGGCTTAGGGCAAAGTAGGCAAAAGTTTATGTACTTGCCTGAAGTTTGGGGAGACTCAATTTTTCCTATTGCCGCTGAGGAGATAGGTTTTATCTTTAGCACCTTACTCATCCTCCTTTATCTTTTTATTTTCCACCGTGGTCTTATTATTGCCCGGGATGCACCTGATATCTTTGGTAGCACTCTGGCGGTAGGAGTGATTTCCTGGCTAGCGGTGCAGACTTTCTTAAATATAGGCGGTATGATTAATCTAATTCCTATTACCGGTGTGCCTTTGCCTTTTGTCTCCTCGGGTGGTTCAGCTGTCTTATCCGCTCTAATAGGCATGGCAATACTAGTAAACATCTCTAAGCAGACAGAATCAAAATAATATAATGTCAAAAAGCAAGCAAAGAAAAAAAATTATATTTAGTGGTGGTGGTACTGGTGGTTCAGTAACACCATTGTTAGCAGTGGCGAGTATTTTGCGAGAAAAAGACTTGTCTTTGGATTTAATTTTTGTCGGCACCAAGCATGGTCCTGAGAAAAAAATGATAAACTCATATACTATCGCTGGAGAGAGTTTTCGTTTTATTAGTATCCCCGCGGGCAAGTGGCGACGCTATTTTTCTTTCCAAAACTTTCTTGATGTTTTTAAAATCATCTATGCTTTCTTTGTCTCGCTACACTTACTCCTTAAAGAAAAGCCTGATTTAATTCTAAGTGCTGGTGGTTTTGTTTCTGTACCCTTAGTTTTCGCAGGAGCCTGCTTCCGGGTGCCTGTAATTGTTCACCAACAAGATGCCAGAGCCGGTCTTGCCAATCAACTGATGGCTCCTTGTGCTAGTGTAATTACTACCACTTTTGCTAAATCGCTTAATGATTATGGCTCCAAGGCGCTCTTTATCGGCAATCCCTTTCCTAAAAAACCGGGTGCAAGCTATCTCCTGGAAATAAAAGAAAAATATAATTTAAGGGATGACAAGCCTATTTTAGTTATAAGTGGTGGTGGAACTGGCTCTTTGGCTATAAATAATTTAGTCTACTTATCACTTTCCAAGCTGGAGCCTAATTTTCAAATTATCCATATCTCAGGCAAAGGGAAGAGCGCTAGCCCTAAACTTTTAGACGACTTAAGGCAGTATAAGGATTATAAAAGCTTTGAGCTGCTCGCTAGCTCAGAACTCTTTGCTTTATTTGATCTAGCTGATTTAGTGGTTTCTCGTTGTGGTCTCGCTACCTTAACTGAACTATCATCTTTGGCAAAAGCTAGCCTTCTTATCCCTATGCCCAAGTCTCATCAAGAAGACAATGCCCTTGTCTTTTCTGAAGCAGGGGCGGCTATAGTGTTAGAGCAGGACAGTTTAGGAGTAGATGAATTTGTAAAAGTTATAAATGAGACATATCAAAATAATGATTTAAAAAAGAGTTTGAGTGAAAATATTTCTCTTGTTATTAAAGCTGGAGCTGGAGAGAGGATGGCTCAGATAGCAATAGATTTAATGGCTAAAAAAGCTAAACTTTAAAAAACATATGAAGACTAAAAATATCTACATGATAGGGATAAAGGGGGTAGGCATGACCATGCTAGCTCAATTTTTAAGCAAACAAGGACACAGAGTGTCTGGCTCTGATATTACTGATGTTTTTTTAACTGATAAAGTGTTAGCCGATAATAAAATAAAGACTTTATCTCCTTTTAGTCTTTCTAATTTGGAAAAAGATATAGACTTGGTAATTTACTCCACTGCTTTTAATGAGGAAAATAATATAGAACTAAAGGAATTATTGGATCGAAAAAAAGCTGGAGCAGATTTTGAAATCATGCCTTATGCCAAGGGGCTGGCTACTGTTTTTAATACTTATCGTGGAATCGCAGTTTGTGGTAGTCATGGCAAGACTACGGTTTCCGCTTGGCTAGGCTATGTACTTTTGTGTGCCAATAAGAGTCCTAATGTTTTAGTGGGATCTTCTGTTCCTCAATTTAAAGGCTCTAGTCTTAAGGGCAAGTCTAAGCTCTTTGTAGCTGAAGTAGATGAGTATCAAAATAAACTACAATACTTTTTTCCCCATGGTGTAATTTTAAATAATATTAATTTTGACCACCCGGACTTTTTTAAAAGCGAAGCGGATTATCTTAAAGTATTTGTGGATTTTGTAAAAAAAATTAAAAGCGATGGTTTCTTAGTTTTAAATTTAGATGATGCTAAGAGTGCTAAAGTTATCAAAGCCTTAAAAGGCAAGCTCATTACCTATAGCCTAGAAAACAAAGAAGCTATTTCAGCTCCGATTAGCAATTATTATGCCTATAATATAAGAACTAAAGGAGCTAATCAATACTTTGAGCTAAATAACTTTGGGGAATTTAAAATTCGCCTTTCTGGCCGGCACAGTATTTCTAACGCTTTGGCGGTAATTGCCTCAGCGCGGGAGCTTAAAGTGCCAATGCTAAAAATTAAAAAATATTTAAGTGAGTTTAAAGGCACAACTAGGCGAGAGCAAGTCTTAGGAAAATATAAAGGAGCTCTTATTATCGATGACTACGCTCACCATCCCACAGAGGTCAAGACAACTATCTCAGGTATCAAAGAGCGTTATCCCAAAAAAAATATTCGCCTTGTTTTCCATCCCCACACCTTCACTAGAACTAAAGCTCTCTTTTCCGATTTTGTTAAAAGCTTTAGTCAAGCTCATGAGCTTATAATTTTAGACATCTATGGTTCAGCTCGTGAAGAGCAGGGAGGGGTGTCCAGCTTAGAGTTAAAAGAGGCAATAGAAAAGTACAATAAGGAAAATGGTATAAAGCAAAAACTAAAGCAACTTAAAACAATTAAATCGGTGGCTAACTATTTAGCCAAAGATTTAAGTGAAGATGACTTGCTCTTGCTGATGGGGGCAGGAGATGTTTTCCGGGTAGCTGACATACTTTTGAAAAAATAAAAATAAAAAATACTGACAGCTTTTATTATACAAACTAAGCATTCTTTAAATATGTTAAAAATTGAAAAGAACTATAATTTAAAAAATTTAAACACACTTAGTCTAGAAAGTGTCGCTAAATACTTTGCTTGCCTAAAGTCTAAGGAGGACTTACTTGAGGCTATTTCTTTTGCTAAAGAAAATAAGCTAAAAATTGTTATACTGGGTGGTGGTTCCAATGTCCTTCTTTTGGCAAAGATAGATGCTCTTGTTTTAAAAAACGAAATTAAGGGGATGAAAATAGAAAAGGAAACTAAAACAAAAGCTACTATCTCTGCCTATAGTGGTGAGACTTGGTCTAGTTTTGTTTCCTTTGCGGTAGAAAATAGTTTATATGGCATAGAGAATCTTTTCTTAATCTATGGCACTGTGGGGGCGGCACCAGTACAAAATATTGGCGCCTATGGCGTAGAGCTTAAAGATGTCTTTGTAAGTCTTAGGGCAATTAACTTAAAAACTGGTAAAGAGAAAGAGTTTAGTAAAGAGGAGTGTCGCTTTGGCTACCGCGATAGCGTCTTTAAGAAGTCTTTAAAGGGCAAGTATTTCATCTACCAAGTGTTTATAAGCTTAAGTAAAAAGAAATCATTTAAACTCGACTACGGTAGCATCAAGACAGACCTTGAGGCCAAAGGAATTAGGAATCCAGAACTGAAGGACGTGGTCTCAACCATAGCTGAAATTAGAAATAGCAAATTACCTAATCCCTATGTCATTCCTAACGCTGGCTCTTTTTTCAAAAACCCAGAAATAAGTGCGACTAAGTTTAAAGCTCTACAAAAAAAATACCCAGACATGCCTTTCTATCACCTAGTTTCTAAGTATAAGATTCCCGCTGGCTGGCTAATTGAAAACGTCGGCTTAAAAGGAAAAGAGTTTGGTCCAGTTTCTATGTATGAGCGCCAGGCCCTTATTTTAGTTAACAAGGGTGGCAATGCTAAGCAAGCCTTAGCACTAGTTGCGAAAGTTAGAAGTGAGGTGAGTAAAAAGTTTGGACTTGATTTAGAGCTGGAAGTTAATGTAATATAGAGTATCAAAATAGCTAAGAGTTTAAAAAGTACTTAAGTGATTTTATATGACTGCAAATAATTTACGTGAAAAATATTTAGAATTTTTTAAAGAGCGGGGTCACAAGGTGATATCTAGCGCTTCCTTGCTACCAGAAAATGATCCCACTGTTTTATTTAACACAGCCGGCATGCAACCGCTCGTACCATATTTATTGGGCGAGCATCACCCAGAAGGAAATCGTCTCGCCAGTATACAGAAATGTATTAGAACGGTAGATATAGAAGAGGTGGGAGACAAGACTCATCATACTTTTTTTGAAATGATGGGCAATTGGTCTTTGGGAGATTATTTTAAGAAAGAATCAATACACTATAGTTTTGAATTTCTCACATCTGAGAAATATTTAAATCTTGATGTAAATAGATTAGCTGTTTCTGTTTTTGCTGGTGATGAGAATTCTCCTTTCGATGAGGAAGCTTATTTAATTTGGCAAGAAATATTTAAAGAACACAATTTGCCGCTGGAAAGAATTGCCAAATTACCTAAAGAAAATAACTGGTGGGGTCCAGCTGGAGCGACAGGTCCTTGTGGACCTGATACTGAAATTTTCTATTGGACAGATAATACTAATCCCGTACCGACTAGCTTCAATGATGATAATGAGTCTTGGGTAGAAATCTGGAATAATGTTTTCATGCAATACAATAAGGATAAAGATGGAAATTATCAGCCTTTAGAGCAAAAAAATGTTGACACGGGCATGGGTCTAGAAAGAACTTTAGCTACTTTAAATGGTTTAGATGATAATTATCAAGGTGATTTGTTTAGACATTTAATAGCTAAAATAGAAGACTTAAGTGGCAAGAAGTATTTAAGTGATGAAAATGCCACTAAGTCTATGCGTATAATTTCTGATCACATCAAAGCCGCCACTTTTATTATCGGTGATGACAAAGGAGTAACACCTAGCAATACTGATCAAGGCTATGTACTCAGACGCCTTATCAGACGATCTATCCGTCATGGCCTAAGTTTAGGTATTAATAAAAAAAATTGGCTACAGGAGGTGGCAAGTTTAGTAATTGCTGATTACTCTAACTATTACTCTGAGTTAAAGAGAAACGCTGACTTTATTATTACTACTCTTAATTTAGAAGAAGATAATTTTAGCAAAACACTAGAAAGAGGAATACTAGAATTTAATAAAATAGCTAGTGCTGATATTTCTGGAAAAGAAGCTTTTAAGCTTTACCAAAGCTATGGCTTTCCTTTAGAGATTACTCAAGAATTAGCCACAGAAGCAGGTATTGTAGTTGATGCAGCTGGTTTTGAGGCTGAGCTAAAACGACATCAAGATTTATCACGGACTGCTTCCGCTGGTAAGTTTAAAGGAGGTTTAGCAGATGATAGTGAGGAAACTACTAAATTACATACTGCCGCCCACTTACTCCTCGCCTCACTTAGAAAGGTGTTAGGTGATCACGTTGAGCAAAAGGGAAGTAATATAACAGCGGAGAGATTGCGTTTTGATTTTTCCCATGGCGAGAAGATGAGTCCGGAGCAAATACTTGAGGTAGAAAATTTAGTAAATGGCGCTATTTCTGCTAGTTTGCCTATAACTTGCACAGAATTACCACTAGCTGAGGCAAAAAGTCGGGGCGCTTTAGGGGTTTTTGATTCTAAGTATGATGAAAAGGTGAAAGTCTACACAGCTGCTCCTATAAATGGTGACAAGCAAGACTTAAGTCAAGCCTTCTCTCAAGAGATTTGTGGTGGCCCCCATGTGGAAAATACAGGAGTATTGGGTAGATTTAAGATTAGTAAAGAAAGCTCATCTAGTGCTGGGGTAAGAAGAATAAAGGCAATTTTAGAGTAAATTTAAGATTTTTAATTACAGTGTCCACCATATATTCACTTTCTTGCCACCTAAGAGGCTTTAAAATGCAAGCAACTATTGACAAGTTTGAAACTTCCACTTATAATGAATTTATTAAGAATATTAGAGTAAAAAAGAAAATAAATATTTTTTAAATTTTGATAAGATATGCTTGTCTTTATCAAACTTTTTTTTGTT
>CAYIZC010000026.1:0-8138 GCA_964367805.1 uncultured Gammaproteobacteria bacterium | reverse complement strand
CAGTAAAATGTTTACATTTTCTGATTTTGTATTGAAAAGTATTTCATATATTATGGACTGAAATATAGCGAACTTAAAAGAATCGCTATCATCTAGATTTTTAAGTGCATCAAATGAAGATAAAAATCTTTTTGACAAGGGGTCGCTTGTTTTAGATTTTTTCATGTTCTCCTCTGCCACCAACCAATCATTGGGAATTGAAAAACCTTGTTTTTTTAAGATATTTAAACAACTTGAGTTTTCATCAATGAAAACTACATTGTTGCTAAATACCATAAGATACTCAGCCATGTCTTTTGGCCACTTGTGATCATCTACCCATAATAAAATATTATCTTTGTATTTATCGAAGAAATCGAGCACTTTTCTGCTCTCAGTGTTGTTTTTTGGATGTATTCCAATTAACACTATTTTATCTTCTTGATAATCCTCTTTTAGACTATCTTCTTTTTTTAATTCTGGCAGGGCATTATCTATTTCGTATTTTAGTAAAACGCAAGGTTCTACTAGATAATTTGGTGTGCCCATAGAGAATATGTCAGATAGTTTAGAGAGTCCACTTTCTGTCTTTCCAGCCTGGAGTTTAGCCAGCACCGCGGCTACAGAAAACTCTAAACCTGGATAACTGGGGTCGTAAAGTATTTTTACCATATCTACTATATTTAAAATGTTAATGTACTTATTCCTAGCTAAAATATCATACTTTTCTATTTATGTCAACTAATAAATTTATAAGAGATATTTTAAATTTATAATTGTATGTTATTTTAGGGGTCCAATCTTTACTTTTGCTGATTTTCTGCTATAATTATAAAGAAATCCGAGCTTTCGGGTGTTGTTTAATTTATTAAATTTATGTGGAAAAAATATAAAAAATGGTTAATTGCTGGGCTGGCTGTACTTGTTGTTTTGGTTCTTTGGTTAGTCCTTCGCGGTGGCGGGGCTAAAGAAGAATATTCAACTATAAGTGTAAAAGCGGGACCACTAGTGCAAACTGTAAGTGAGGTGGGCATTGTTAAGCCAGTTCAGGAAGTATCTCTAAATTTTCTTAGTGCTGGACGAGTTTCTGAGCTAATGGTGAGCGTTGGCGATACAGTTGCAGCCGATAGTCCTCTTATTAGCCTTGACTCAGAGGCCTTGGAACTTAAAAAACTAGAAGCTGAGGCGGGAATTAGAATTGCTCAGGCTAATTTATCTAAATTACTTGCTGGGGCTAGTTTTGAGTCTTTAAATGTAAGTTATAAAGAAATAGAGCAGGCTCGCTCAGGGGAGGAGTCAGCCCGTCTTGATCTAGACCAGGTTAAAAAAACTGTTGCAGAAAACATTTCTCAAGCTAAGAAAAACTTAGCTGACCTTGAGTCACCTTTACCTGAAACTAGCACTCCTCAAGAGGAGGCTGTAGCTTCGGCCTTGGTATCACTTGAGAATACGAAAAAATCTGGTCAAAGTTCTATCTCAAACTCTAAGGACTCATTAATGCTTGCTCTATCCGATAAGGTTTTAGTAGGCGAAGTGGCTTTAGATAATTTAAAAACAATCTTAGACGATGATGATGGGGAAAATGTTTTGGGAGTAAAAAATGTGGGCTCACTTAGTAATACTAAAAATAGTCGTTTAGCCGCCTTATCCATGCTTCCTGATGTAAAGTCAGCTATAGCGCAGGCAAAAAAAAGTGGAGTAGATTATGATATAGATAGGGCAGCTAAGTTAAGTAAAGAATACTTGGCTAAAGTAAGCTCAACCCTTAGTAGTGCTTTTGCAATGCTAGAGGCAACCATTACTTCAGCTAGCTATCCACAAAGCAAGCTAGATGCTAACAAGAATCTAATGATTTCTCAAAGCTCGCAAGTGAATATGTCAGCGAGTACAGTAGAGGGCTCTATTCAGGCTTATAACAATGCGAAAGTAAATTACACCAGCTCACTTGCTAGTGCTGAACAAAATTTAAATCAGGCTAGAGTATCTTTAAATAACGCAATCTCTAATGCTCGTAATGCGTTAAGTAATACAGAGCTATCTAGCAGACAACAAATAATAAACGCGGAGACACGCTTAAGCAATGCTTCTAATTCAGTTATTTTAGCTCAGGCTAGATTAAATTCTGTTTCTGCTCCAGCTAGATCACAGGATATTACTCTTGCTCAAGCTCAAGTTAGCCAAGCTCAAGCTGCCTTAGATAGTATTAATAATCAATTAGATAATGCAATTATTAAAGCACCTCTAGATGGAATAATCACAGAAATTAATTATAATGTTGGCGAGCAGGTTGGGGGCAGCGCGCTTCCGGCTGTCAAAATGTTAGCTCAAGGTAATTTTGAAATTGAGGTTGATATTTCCGAATCAGATATTAATAAAATATCCTTAGATGATAATGTAGAAATTACCCTAGATGCTCTATCAGATGATTTAATAATTCCTGCTAAAGTTTCATTCATTGAGCCAGCTCAAACTTTAATCTCAGGAGTGGTCTATTACAAAGTAAAAATAGCCTTTGAGGATATAAGTGAAACACAGGATAGTTTAGTAAGTCATGGCTCTAGCCTTAAGTCAGGAATGACGGCTAATGTAACTATCACCACAGAGGAGAAAGATAATGTTATATCAGTTCCAGCTAGAGCTATTATAGATGAAGCTGGTCTTAAAAAAGTTAGACTTTTAAAAAACGGATCAGTTGTTGAGGTCGATGTTAAAACTGGCCTCAGAGGAGATAATGGACAAGTAGAAATAAGAGAAGGACTAGAAGAGGGCAATGAAGTTATTACTTTTATTAAGACTGTAAAGTAAAGCATTTTTAAGAAGAATATACTCAATAATAAAATAATCTATGGCTGATAAGTTAATTGAAATAAAGAACTTAGGAAAATATTACGAACTAGGAGATATTAAAACTATTGTTTTAAAAAATATCAACCTAGTAATCAATAGGGGTGAATTTATTTCTATCATGGGACCATCTGGTTCTGGAAAATCTACCCTTATGCATATTTTGGGTATGTTGGACCCTCTTTCATCTGGTCAATATATCTTTGCCGGTCAAGATGTCTCTAGTTTAGACGACGATGAGCTAGCTAATTTACGTAATAAAGAGATTGGTTTTGTATTTCAAGCTTTTAATCTGCTGGCCAGAACTTCAGTTCTAGATAACGTAAAGTTACCTTTAATTTATTCTAATAATAAAGAAAAGATGAGTCGTCGGGCTAAGGAGGTTTTAGAGAGTGTTGGCTTAGGGCATCGAGTCTCTTATTTTACCAATCAAATATCAGGAGGTGAAAAGCAAAGAGTGGCGATAGCTAGGGCTCTGGTAAATAAGCCTAGTGTGATTTTTGCCGATGAGCCAACTGGCAACCTCGACTCTAAGTCAGGCGAGCAGGTTATGGGTATTTTACAAGAACTCCATGCAAAAGGAAATACTATAATTTTAGTAACTCACGAAACATACACTGCTGAACATGCGGAGAGAATAGTGCACATATTGGATGGTAAAATTGTTTCCGATGAAAAAGTTAAAGTACGTCGCTTTGCAAAAGATGGTGGAATGCTTAAATAATTATTATGTTAGATAATCTCCGCCAAATATTTAAGATTGTAATCCGTGCTTTGTTGTCAAATAAGACAAGAAGTGTTTTGACCATGTTAGGGATTGTAATAGGCGTAGGCGCAGTTGTTCTTATTATGTCTCTTGGGGCAGGTGCTCAGAGTCTGATATTAAGCCAGGTAGATAGCTTTGGTTCTGATATGATAGGAATACTTCCTGGGCAGTCAAATGCTAATGGTCCGCCCGCATCTGTTTTTGGTTTAAAAACTACTAGCCTCAAAGACTCAGACGCAATAGCGATAAAGGATAAAGCTAATGTTCCTAATGTAAGTTACGTTTCCTCTTCTTATAACACTAGTGTAAGCGCTTACTATAAAGATACGAGCTATAGCTCAACTCTCTCGGGAGTGAATGGTGATCATTTTGCTTTGTCGAAAACGACTCTTTCTGCTGGTCGTTTTTTTACTAAGGATGAAATTGAATCAAATTCAGCGCTGGCTGTTTTAGGTAGCGACGCTGCCACTGAGCTTTTTGCCTTTAATAATCCTATTGGTCAGAAAATCAAAATTAAAAATAGACAATTAACTGTCATTGGGGTTTTAGAAGAAAAAGGAGCAAGTGGTTTTTCTAACCCTGATAAAGATATTTTTGCCCCGCTTAGTTTTGTTCAAAAAGAAATAGCCGGTGTCGATTACTTAACAGCCATAAATGTGATGATAGATAGTGAGGTTAATGTTGATGAGAGCATGTTATTAATAGAAGGCCTGCTACGTGAAAGACATGGCATCGATGATCCTGAAAATGACGACTTTTCAGTGAGGAGCTTTAGAGATGCTCTGCAGTTAGTTACCACTATCACTGATGCCTTTAGATACTTTCTAGCTGCTATGGCGGCCTTGTCTCTATTAGTAGGTGGAGTAGGTATTATGAATATAATGTTAGTTGGAGTAACTGAGAGGACGAGAGAGATAGGTCTAAGAAAGGCCTTAGGGGCAAAAAATAAGCAGATAAGATTACAATTTTTACTTGAAGCAGTGTCTTTAACTTTATTTGGAGGACTCATAGGTCTTTTAGGGGGTATTATTATCTCATATATAATATCTATAGTAATAAGCTCTATGGGTTATGACTGGTCTTTTATTATATCACTCCCTTATGCTCTTTTAGCCCTTAGCACCTCAGCCTTAATAGGAATAATTTTTGGTTATTACCCAGCTAAAAAAGCGAGTGATTTAAATCCAATTACCGCCTTACGATATGAATAATTTATATTATAAAATTAAAATTGCCTTTGGTCTTGCCTGGAATTCTTTACGGCTTAATATCTTGCGTACCAGCTTAACAGTACTTGGTATGGTTATTGGAGTAGCTGCCATTTTAGTTGTATTTTCAGCAGGTGATGGAATATCTGAATTAGTTTCAGGGGAGGTGGAGTCATATGGGAGTAATGTTTTACAAACTGATACTAGAGTTCCTAGTGATAGCGCTAGTTTTAAAACTGGAGAAATTACCAGCCTAAAGATTGAGGACATGGAGGCAATAAATAAAATTGATAATGTTATAACTAGTTATGCGAGTTCCTTGGGCCAAGAAAAAATATCTTATACAAATTTGAGCGAAACAGCTTTAATAATGGGAGTTTCCGCACCTTATATTTTAATTGATAATAAAACAGCGATAGATGAGGGAGCTTTTTTTAGCGAAGAAGATGATGAGAGTCAAAGCTTGGTGGTTGTCTTGGGAAGCAAATTAAAAGAAACACTTTTTGGTGACCAGTCGGGAGTGGGCAAGCTAATAACTATAGACGGAAAGAAGTTTAGAGTGCTAGGTAGCTTAGAGGAGCAGGGTGGTGTTTATCCTTTTATGGATTTCAATGAGATGGTCTATATGCCAATTAAAACTTTGCACAAAAGAATTATGGGCATAGATTACGCTATGTCTTTTAAGCATCAAATAAGAGATGTTACTCAAGCAGACGAAACGGCACTTGAGATTAGCTACTTGCTACGAGAAAGGCATGATATAAATAACCCAGAGCAAGATGATTTTAAGGTATCAACAACAGCAGAGATTATAGAGACTCTAGGTGTTGTTACAAATGCTATAACCTTGCTTCTTTTTGCCATAGTTTTAATATCTCTTTTAGTTGGTGGTGTAGGTATTATGAATATTATGTATGTAACAGTTTCAGAGAGAACACCGGAGATAGGACTTAGAAAAGCTTTAGGGGCTACTAAAAAAGATGTCACTTTACAGTTTTTAATAGAGGCAATTTTAATAACTTTTTGGGGTTGGCTGGTGGGAGCTCTTTTGGGTCTAGCTATGGCTTATGCCCTTAGCATAGGGGCAAAATCATTTGGACTAAATTGGAATTTTAGTTTTCCTATTTCTGGAATTTTAGTCTCTCTTGTTTTCTCTATTAGCTCTGGCTTTATTTTTGGTTACAGACCAGCCAAGGAAGCGGCTAATTTAGACCCCATAGTGGCTTTGCGCCAAGAGTAAAACAAGTAAGGGGTTTAATGTTGGTATAAATAAATTAGTTTAATAAATTTTTATGTCTATCAATACGCCTTTAGCAGAAAAACTTAGACCAGGAACTTTGAAAGAGTTTGTTGGTCAGGAAAAAGTAATAAGTAAAGAGTCTTGGTTGTTTAAGGCTATTACTTCTGACAATGTCCCCTCGCTTATTTTTTGGGGACCTCCAGGCAGTGGCAAAACTACCCTTGCTTTTATTATTGCTAAAGAAACTAAGGCTGATTTTATAGAATTAAGCGCGACCTCAAGTGGAGTGGCTGATCTAAAACAAGTAGTCACAAGAGCAGAGGAAAATCGACGTCTAGGTCAAAAGACCTATCTATTTATAGATGAGATTCATCGCTGGAATAAGACACAGCAAGATGCTCTTTTGCCTCATGTAGAAAGAGGGAGTTTGGTTTTGATAGGGGCTACAACTGAGAACCCTAGTTTTGCTCTTAGAGGAGCGCTCCTGTCAAGACTTAAGCTTATAGTTTTAGAAATGTTATCAGAGGATGACTTAAAGAAAATTGTTAAGCAAGCTGCTAAAACTTTAGCTACTAAGATTTCTAGCAAGGATATTTCTTTAATTGCCAGGCTCGCCAATGGCGATGCCAGGAGAGCGCTCGGAATACTTGAGAGTGCTCACTCTTTTGGGGATGAGATATCTAGCACTTTGATTAAACAAATAGGAAATAAGCCCAACTTATTATATGACCGCGATGGGGAGGAACATTATAATTTAATTTCCGCTCTTCATAAGTCTATGCGAGGCAATAACCCGGATGCCGCTGTTTATTATTTAGCGAGAATGATAGAGGCGGGAGAAGATCCATTATATATTGCTAGACGCCTTATTCGCTTTGCTTCAGAAGATATTGGCCTAGCAAATAATAGTGCTCTTTTACTCGCTAATGCTAGTTATGAGGCAGTTTTAAAAATTGGATTACCAGAGGCAGGAGTTAATTTAGCGCATTGTGTTATTTACTTAGCGAAAAGTAAAAAAAATATTAGTGCCTATCAAGCCTATAATAAAGCGAAAGCCGAGATTGAGCTAAGTGGTAATTTAGCGATACCACTTCATCTGCGTAATGCGCCCACCAAAATGATGAAAGAGCTAGATTATGGCAAGGACTATAAATACACCCCCTTAGAAGATGACTCAGAACAATCCTATTTACCAGAGAAAATAAAGCATAAAAAGTTTCTCTAGATTTAGCTTAATTTTTTTAAACTTAGCTTATAGCCTCTACCAGGAAAAGTGTGAATTAAGTTGATTTGATTGTTTATATTTATTTTTTTACGCAATATAGCGATATGGGTTTCTATGGAATTGGAATTGGGATTGGTGTTGTAGTTCCAAACATATTCTAGAATTTCACCTTTAGAAACTATAGAATTCTTTTTTCTAAGCAGAAATAAAAGAAGATTGTGTTCTTTTTTTGTTAGATACAATTCTTTATTAGCTCTACTAAATATACGACAAGTAGTGTTATAGACAAGTGTGCCCAGTCTTATATTACCCGATCTAATTTGCTGAGGACGTCTTAGTAAAGCTTCAATCCGAGCTATAAGCTCATCTACTAAAAAGGGCTTGGTAAGATAATCATCTGCGCCTAGCTTAAATAATTCTTTCTTATCATCAAGACTGCTCCTGACGCTAAGAACGATAATGCTTAAATTTATTTTTTGTTTTCTAAGTTTAGTAATTATTTCGCGACCACTTAATTCAGGCAGGTTAAGGTCTAAAATTAAAAGAGAGTAGTTTCCACTTTGAGCCATCTTAAGACCCTCTTGTCCGTTGTTTGCACTTTCAACTAAGCAAAACTTGGAGCTTAAAGACTTAGAGATAAAGCTAACAATTTGAGCGTCATCTTCAATGATAAGAATTTTCATAAACTTATATTTTTAATTAATTAAAGCGAGGTATTAAATTTAAATTTACCATTACTTTAATTTTACAACTTTTGCCCTGAAATTATATTAAATTTTTCCTTACTTAAGTCTAAAATTACAAAAATAATAACATAGCCTTTATTTGCAGAAACAAAGAGAAAATAGTAGAATGACATAAGGGATGGCTTTAAAA
>CAYIZC010000025.1:0-8254 GCA_964367805.1 uncultured Gammaproteobacteria bacterium | reverse complement strand
GGCCTATAATTTACAAATTTGATATAATAATTAGATAAATTGGTTTTTTAAACAAAATATTTAAAGCTTTAATTAATAAAAAAATATGAAAAAAGCTCTTGTTTTACAAATCACTGTTGCCCTTAGCTATCTAGCTATGATAACAGTAAATGCCTTGGCAAATATTTTGCCTATAAACGGGATCCCCACTGGAACTGTTTCCGATAACTACGCCAATCTATTTGCTCCAGCTGGTTACACCTTCTCTATTTGGGGACTTATCTATCTCCTTTTAGCAATTTATACTGTTTACCAATTTATTGCTTGGAAGAAAAAGACCAGCCCGGATCGATCTAAACTATTTTCAAACATCGCTATTTATTTTTCTCTAAGCTCGCTTATAAACATTGCCTGGTTATTTGCTTGGCACTATGACTATATGGGCCTTACCGTCTTACTTATGGCCGCCTTTTTATTAGTACTAATTAAACTAAATAACATAATTAAAAAAGAGGACTTAAAAACTAAAGAAAGATTATTAATCTCAGTTCCCTTCTCAATTTATCTAGGCTGGATAACAGTCGCTACTATCGCTAACATCACCACATTTTTAGTCAGTATTAATTGGAATGGCTTTGGAGTCTCTGAGTCTATCTGGACTATAGCTATTTTACTGGCAGGAGTCGCAATTGGCACAGTAAGAAGCTGGCAGAAGCGAGATATTGCTTACGGATTAGTTTTAGTCTGGGCTTATATTGGTATTTTAGTTAAACATCAAACTTTTTATAATGGTGAATATGGGGCCATTATAACAACCCTTATTTTTTCTATAGCCTTCTTAGTGTCTATCCAAACAAATATATTCTTAAGAAATAGGAGCGATAAAAAAGCTTTTTAAACTAAGAGGATAGTTTTATCTTTAAACCATAAGTTAAATAAAAATGGCTGCCCTAATGGAAGCCATTTTTATATTTCTAAACATTTCTTAAGGTTTATTTTTGGTATTTTAGTCTTTTCTTCTTGACCTTATAGCCAGTTCCAGCTGGGATAAGGCAACCAATAATAACATTTTCTTTTAATCCTTCAAGATAATCAATCTTTCCATTTACAGCTGCATCGATTAATACTCTTGATGTTTCTTGGAAAGAGGCAGATGATAGGAAGCTGTCAGTAGTAAGAGAAGCTTTAGTGATTCCTAGCAACAAGCGATCACCTTCGGCCTTTTTCTTAGCTTTTGTATTAGCATCAAAGAAAACCTCTTCTTCTATTGTTTCACCTGGTAATAAGTCAGTACTGCCAGACTTAGTGATAAAGAAACGAGAGAACATTTGACGAGCAATAATTTCTACGTGCTTATCATTTAAGGGCTGACCCTGAGAAGAGTAAACATATTGAATTTCCTTAATAATATATTTTTGTGTCTCTAGGCGTCCGCGTAGTTTATAAAGCTCACGAAGATCTAGACTGCCTTCTGTTAATTGTGTACCAATATCAACTACATCATCATCTTTAACCATAATCATGGTTCCCTTTAGAACTGAGAACTCTTTAATTTTATCAACCTCCTTTAAGATGCTAACATATTTGTCAGTCACTTCAACTTGACCGGCTGTTTTAGCTTTCACTACCTCAGTGCCAACTTTAAACAATTCACCATTTTTAGCGACCACGGTGCCTTCTTTAGCTAAAACCTTAACCACCATTTTCTTACTATCTTTAGCTGTTAAGCCTTGGGCCAACTTTATTTCGTTTACTTTTTCAGAGAAATAATATTTATCAGTATCAGTGCCACGGTAATGAATACTTAAAACCTTAGACTGCGGATTATCAACTGAAATCTCTTTGCCATTTTTATCTTTAATTATTTTTTGAGCAAACTCTATCTTTACTCGACCAGAGACATCAGATATCAAAGCTTTTTTCTTAGGATTTCTGGCTTCAAAAATTTCTTCCACACGAGGCAAACCTTGAGTAATATCATCTTGTCCAGCTACACCACCAGAGTGAAAGGTTCTCATCGTAAGCTGCGTACCAGGCTCACCAATTGATTGAGCAGCGATAATACCAACTGTAGCTCCGATATTGACTGGCTTGTTGTAAGCTAAGTCCCAACCGTAGCATTTAACACAAATTCCTTTGTGCATGTGGCAAGACAGGGTAGAGCGGATATGAACAGTTTCGACTTCTTCATCTTTAATAAGGGCTACTGCCTCCTCATTTACCATTTCACCGGCCTTAATAATTGGTTTATTGTTCTTTCCAATTACATCACGGGCCAAGTAACGACCAATAATTTTTTTAGAAAAATCTTCACCCTTAGCTTCAGCTGCAGTTTTTGAGATTGCAACTCCTATCTTATCGCCACAATCTTCTTCAGTAACAATAACATCTTGAGAGACATCCACTAAACGACGGGTTAGATAACCAGCATTCGCTGTTCTAAGCGCCGTATCAGATAGACCTTTACGCACACCGTGAGTAGAAATAAAGTATTCTAGTACACCAAATCCTTTTTTAAAGTTTCCTTTAACCGGTAATTCAATAATTGCACCGGAAGGAGCGGTCACCAGTCCCTTCATACCTAAAATCTGCACCGGCTGGGCCCAAGAACCACGAGCGCCTGAGTCTATCATAGAAAAGACTGGCAAGATATTGGTAAGGCCTTCTTTACAAAGTACGGCAATCTTATCTTTAGTAGCGGTCCATTCTTCAATAACCTTGGCATAGCGCTCACTTTCAGTAAGTAAGCCTTCTTCGTATTGTTCGGTGATAAGCTCAACTTTTTTACTAGCTAAATCGATTAATTCATCTTTTTCTGGCAAGAAAGGTAGGTCACCGAAGCCCCAAGAAAGACCGGATTTGGTAATAAAAGCGAAACTACGATTTTTTAAATCATCAATAAAAGTAACAGTTTCCTCTTCACCATATAAACGTAAGCATTCACGAATTAAATCTTTTAACTTACTTTTATTTACCACCTCGTTCATAAAGCTTAACTTCTCCGGTAAAATATCATTAAATATCAAGCGTCCAACAGTAGTTTTTAACATCTCTCCTTGGTAACGAACATAGATAGGCTCATGAATCTCTATGAAATTGTTGTCATAGGCTAAAAGAGCCTCATCTTCACCATAGAAATAATGACAATCTTCTTTCTTTTTATCTTCAAATTCTTTACCAATTAAAGTTAAGTAGTATGTACCCCAAACGATATCTTGAGAAGGGGCAATAATAGGATCACCAGTGGCTGGCTTAAGTAAGTTGCGAGTAGAAAGCATTAGGGTTTCTGCCTCATGCTTTGCTTCCTTAGTTAAAGGTACGTGAACGGCCATTTGGTCACCATCAAAGTCAGCATTAAAAGCAGTACAAACTAATGGGTGAATATGAATAGCCTTACCTTCAATTAACACTGGTCTAAAAGCTTGGATACCTAAGCGATGCAAAGTGGGAGCACGGTTTAAAAGCACAAAAGCATCTTTTACAATTTCTTCTAAAATATCCCAGACTTCATCATGTCCCGCTTCAATATAACGAGAGGCTGATCTAACGTTATGAACTATTTCACGTTTGATAAGTTGAGAAATAATGAAAGGTTTAAATAGCTCAAGGGCCATAACTTTAGGTAGACCACATTGATCAAGATTTAACTTAGGGTTTACAACAATAACACTACGACCAGAATAATCTACGCGCTTACCAAGTAAGTTCTGACGAAAACGACCCTGCTTGCCCTTTAAGGTATCTGCTAATGATTTAAGTTGTCTTTTCTGTCCAGTAGAAGCGGTTACTGTTTTTGTATGTCGTGCTGAGTTATCAATTAAGGCATCAACCGCCTCTTGTAACATTCTCTTTTCATTACGACAAATAACCTCAGGAGCGCTAAGTTCTAGCAGTTGCTTAAGTCTATTATTACGATTAATCACTCTTCTATATAGATCATTTAAATCTGAAGCAGCAAAACGACCGCCATCAAGAGCGACCATAGGGCGAAGATCAGGAGGAATAACAGGAATAGTATTTAAAATCATCCACTCAGGACGCAAGTTGTTATTCCTAAAACTCTTAAGCAATTTCAATCTCTTAATTAGTTTCTCCTTTTTAGATTCTATTACATCCTCTAGCTTAGCTTCTAATTTTTTAATACTTTTATCTAAGTCTATTTTTGTGAGCAATTCTCTTACCGCTTCGGCACCGATTGAAGCCTCAAAAATATGACCAAACTTCATACTCATTTCTTGATAATCTTGCTCCGATAAAATCAATAAAGGTTTTAAATCTTTTAAATCTTTTTGGGCTTTTGTAAAATCTTCCTTTAGGCGCTCAGTTTTATCTTCTTTAATAATAAGAGCTTCTTTTAGTTCTTTTTTATCTCCGTCCTTTTCTTTAATTTGTTTAAGCTTATTATTGTATTCAGCTTCTATGCTTTTAGTTTTGCTCTCAAATTCAGCCTTAATTTGAACAATTGCTTGTTCTTTTAAAGTTTCATCTACATCAGTAACAATAAAGCTAGCGTAGTATATTACTTTTTCTAGTGATTGGATGCCTAAATTAAGTAACAAACCTATCTTAGATGACAAGCCGCGTAGAAACCAAATATGGGAAGATGGAACTTGTAAATTAATGTGTCCAAAACGCTCTCTTCGAACTATACTTCTGGTAACTTCAACGCCACATTTATCACAAACAATTCCTTTGTAACGAATTTTCTTATACTTACCACAAGCACACTCCCAGTCTTTTGTGGGACCAAATATTTTTTCACAAAACAAACCATCCTTTTCCGGCTTCTGAGTACGATAGTTAATTGTCTCCGGACGAATGACTTCGCCATTACTCCAAGCAATGATCTCATCAGGACTGGCTAGTTTCAAGCGAATAGCATTAAAGTCGCTAGTTTTTATTGGATTTAACATATTATGTAAATTTTTATTAACTAATTTGCTTGATTAATAGGACTTATTTTTTACTCTCTTCTTTTTTTGGCTCAATTTCTTTCTCTTCTATCACTTCACCTTCAGTAACTAACTTTTCATCTAAAGCTTCAATTTTTTCATCTAGGTCTGTTATTACCTCTCCAGCTGGTGCTTCGTTTTCATCTGTTAAGAGTTCTACATTTAAGCCCAAGCCTTTTAATTCTCTTATTAAAACGTTAAAAGATTCAGGAACGTTTAATTTTTCTATCTCTTCACCTTTAATAATCGCTTCATAAGCCTTGCTACGTCCCGGAATATCATCAGATTTAATAGTCAAAACTTCTTGTAAGGTGTGGGCAGCGCCATAACCTTCAAGAGCCCAAACTTCCATTTCTCCAAATCTCTGACCACCAAATTGTGCCTTACCACCTAGAGGTTGCTGTGTAATTAGAGAATAAGGGCCAATAGATCTTTGGTGAATCTTATCTTCAACCATATGGTTAAGTTTTAGAACATATTTATAACCAACCGTAATAGGTTGATCATAGGCAGTACCAGTCTTACCATCAAAAAGAGTTACTTTTCCAGTTTCTGGTAATCCTGCCTTTCTTAATTCTCCTTTTATTTGTTCTTCAGTAACACCATTTAAAGCTGGGGTCATTGCTCTGTAGCCCAACTTCTGAGCAGCAAAACCTAAGTGAGTTTCAAGTAGCTGCCCCAGGTTCATACGGGAAATAATACCTAGTGGAGATAAAAGAATATCAACCGGCGTACCATCTTCCATATAAGGCATATCTTCAACGGCTACAATTTTAGAAATTACACCCTTATTACCATGACGACCAGACATCTTGTCACCAACTTGAATCTTACGTAAATTAGCAACAGAAACTTGTATGGATTGTAATACTCCAGCTGAGAGCTTATCGCCCTCTTCACGTGAAAATATCTTAATATCTACCACCTTACCGTGCTCGCCGTGCTCAAGATAAAGCGAAGAGTCACGAACATCCTTTGCCTTCTCTCCAAAAATAGCACGTAGTAGTTTTTCCTCAGCTGACAAAGTAGTCTCTCCCTTAGGAGTAATTTTACCCACTAAAATATCACCACTGGAAACCTCAGCTCCAATTCTAATTACACCCTCATCATCTAAATTCTTTAATTTTTCCTCACTAATATTAGGAATATCATTGGTAACTATTTCTGGGCCTAATTTAGTATCACGAACATCTATAGTATAGTTTTCAATATGAACTGAAGAGTAGACATCATCTTTAACTAATCTTTCTGAAATCACAATCGCATCTTCATAGTTATAACCTTCCCAAGTCATAAAAGCCGCTAAGACATTCTTACCTAAAGAAAGCTCTCCTTTATCAATTGCTGGACCATCAGATAGTATTTGTCCTTTCTTTACTTTATCATCAAGATTTACAATTGGATGTTGGTTAATACAAGTAGATGAGTTGGAGCGTAAAAATTTATTTAAGTTATAAGTAATAACTTCTCCTTTTTTGGTAGTAAGCTCAATAGCGCCGCCATCTAATTTAGTAATTACTCCATCTTCATCAGCTATTATAATATGACCACTATCACGAGCAGCTCTTTCCTCAACTCCAGTTCCTACAACTGGCGCTTCATTTATTACTAAAGGAACCGCTTGACGTTGCATGTTTGTTCCCATAAGAGATCTCTGTCCATCATTGTGTTCCATAAAAGGAATAAGTGAGGTGGCAATGGAAATAATTTGATTGGCAGCAACACCAACAAAGTCAATATTTTCTACATCCTCCATTCCCGGCTGACCATTAATTCTAGCCTCATACTTAGTCACTAAGAAGTAACCATTGTCATCAAGTGGAACAGTGGAGTCAACGGCTGTATATTTTTCTTCTTCAAAAGCATCGAGGTAGACAATCTCATCTGTAACTTTATAACCCTTTTTATCTTTAACAACTTTACGATATGGGGTTTCTAAGAAACCATAGCTATTGAGTCTTGTATAACTGGCCAAGTGACCAACTAAACCAATATTTGGTCCTTCCGGAGTTGCAATCGGACAAATTCTGCCATAGTGAGTGGAATGCACGTCACGAACATCAAAGCCCGCTCTTTCACGACTAAGTCCTCCTGGGCCCATGGCACTGAGCCTACGTTTGTGTTCTAGTTCAGCTAAGGGATTGGTTTGGTCCATAAACTGTGATAGCTGTGAAGACATAAAGAACTCACGAACTACACCAATAACCGGTCTCGCGTTAATAAGTTTGGAAGGATTTAGGTTAGCAATGTCTGAAGTTGACATCCTGTCCTTAATTATTCTTTCCATACGAGCAATTCCAACCCTAAATCTATTTTGAATTAAACCACCAATGGCGCGCACACGACGATTTCCTAAGTGATCGATATCATCCTCTGGCTCTTTGGTGATGTTTAAACGAATAATTTCTTTAATAATTAAAACTAGATCTTCTTTTCTTAAAATCCTGTATTCTTTTTTGCTAGTATCTAAGTCTAGTTTAAAACGTCTATTTAGTTTATAGCGCCCAACTCTACCAAAGTCATAGCGATCAAAACGGAAAAATATAGAATGGATAAGTTGCCTAGCATTTTCAACTGAAGCCAGGTCACCTGGTCTAATGCGTCTATATACTTCTTGCAAGCCCTCTGCTTCATCTTTGGCTAAATCTTTTTCTATAGTAGCAGCCATAAATGTTGGCTCTTCCTCATCTTTAACTAAATCAACATCAGCAAAAAGTTTAATAATTTCTTCGTCACTGGAGTAGCCAAAAGCACGCAAGAGTGATGTTATAGCCACCTTACGTTTTCTATCTATTCTTACCCACATTACCTTGTTGGCATCTGTTTCTATTTCTAACCAAGCTCCCCGATTAGGGATTACCTTAGCACCGTAACATTTCTTACCTTTAATAAAGTCAGCAGTGAACATAACTCCAGCTGAACGAATAAGCTGAGAAACAACGACTCTTTCAATTCCGTTAACAATAAAAGTCCCCTGACCTGTCATCAAAGGAAAATCACCAAGGAAAACCTCCTGGGAAATAGACTCTTTAGTTTTTTTATTAAGCAACCTAGTCTTCACGCGCAAAGGTGCTTCGTAAGTAATATTCTTCTCCCGACTTTCAAGCTCTGAAAACTTCGGTTCGTCTAAATAATGATCTTCGAAATATAATTCAAGATCACGACCAATAAAATCTACCACCGGATTTATTTCATCAAAAAGTTCCTCTAAACCTTCTTTTATAAACCAATTATAGGAATCTTTTTGAATTTCAATCAGGTCAGGCATCGGCAAAGCAGCGCCTACCTCTGTGAATGATTTGCGTTTAGACATAAATATATAG
>CAYIZC010000024.1:0-8507 GCA_964367805.1 uncultured Gammaproteobacteria bacterium | reverse complement strand
CCTAGTAATAATAAAACTAAGGGTAATAAATATATTATTTTTTTTTCACTGAAAGCTTTAATCATAAATCGCTAAACTACTTTAGATATTAAAATTATTTTACCAAGGCTACTTCAGAGAAAAAGAGATAGCCATCCTTGCTCATATAATAAGCGCTAGCAGAGCCATCCTCTGGTCCAGCAATTATATAATATAAATTATCTTCTTCTGTGACTTCTTTAACGCTGCGCTTTTTATCATCGTCCTTAGTTAAATAATTAATATAGCGGACTGCCATATCCTGGGCCTCGGGTAAAGATAGGCTTTTATGCTTCTCTTGTGTGTTCTCATAGTTCTCTAGATTAGAAACAGGCACAATGCCGGTAAAAAATAAACTAGCGTCTTTACTTAAAAAGACTTTAATTATTGTACCAGCAGTATTTATATCGGCTTGATACATCCCATACTCTTCACTTAGAGCAGAGACTGTTAGAACTTTATCGTCATCCCCATAAAATTTATTAGCCTGGTTTTCAATAATAATACCGGCCTCAGCCATTGATATAAAACTACTATTTCCCATCTCTCCTGGCTCAAAGTCTTCTTTAGGAGGCTCACTTTCTGTTACTAAAAGATCGTCGTAGGAATCAGGCAAGAGATTAACACTAGCTAGCTCATTGCCAGTAGTCAAATCGTTTATCTTTAAATACTTGCTAGAAATAGTGTATATATTGTTTCCAGAAACAAAACTTCTTTGCACCGTACTATTTAAATAATTAAAATCACGTCGACTAATATTTTCTTGGAATATTCCTCCACCAGAGTGATCTATTCTATGAAGTAAGTTTAGTTCTCCTAAACTATTGTAGTCAAAAACTAAAGCCCCTGAGAAAGATAGTTTACCTTGATCCTTAAATGAAGCCGGTAAACTAATTATTTTTTTAGTTAAAGCATTGCTTATTGCCTTGTAGTCTAAAAGCGCAAAAGAGTCACTCTCCTCATCTCCAATGGCATAGGTACTAAGAGCTGCTGGCTTTTTTATATCCTCAAAATCAAATACCGTTAATTTAAGATTAGCTTTAGCTCCGGCGCCGTCTCCTAAGGGTTTGCCTAAGGCTAAAAGATTGTCACCACCTGCATTAAAAGGATAGAAGTTAGCATAAGTCTCTGTTGAAATAGCGCCTAAGACAGCTAGCGGCTCTTGTCTATCAAGACTTATAACATAGACTGGCTTATCCTCCTTAGCGGTTTTAAGGTAAACACGATCAGCCATAAATGAGGCTTTATTTATCATGCTATCAGTGGAAATATTTTCCAGTGAATTTATAGTTTTTAAATTCTCATCTAGTACATAAAGATTACTGTAACTTTTCTTAGCACCTATAAATAATAAGGGCCAAAGATCCCCGCGTACAGTTGCCATTCGTAGACTATCCCCATCTTCGTCAAAACTATCTGATTTAAGAGGAACTCCAGGAACCAAACCCTTAGCTAGATAGGCCAGTCTTTGACCCTTCCAAGCAAATTTATAAACACTAGTAATGTCTAGTCTTGAGCTCAGGCTCTTAACTCTTGTTTTTAGATTTTCTTCTAAAGTCTCTTCATGGGCAGATACTTCTTCCTCACTTAAGTTAGTGAAATATTTAGAAATAATATTATTTAAATCATCCTTTACTTTGCTTGTATGTAGATAGCTAGGAATATTTTCAATTTTTTGCAAAGCTAATCTGTCTACCTCATCTATTTTATCAATTACTAGGTCCTTCTTTATATCTCTTTCTAGATCAGATTGGGAAAGTGAATTATGCTTTGCTAGATAAATATTATTATTTAAAGATGAGTAAAATCTGTAAGCATCATCTAGAAGAAAGAGCTGGCGCACAAGCGGCTTCTTATTGTCACTCAATGAAATTGCGGTCGAAGAAAGAAATCCTAAATTATTATATAAATTATTAAAATAATAAGCTTGAGACAAAAGACACTCTTTATTTAAAGAACAGCGATCACTTAAAATTTCATCTTGACTTAAGACCTGGGGTAGGACCACCTTTTTAGCTAAAGAAAGCTCTACTGGGCTCACACTTAGAAAATAGGCAAAACCATTATCTAAATTAAAGCCACTGTAGTGTCCCTCAAAAAGAAGAGATCTTAATTCAATAAGCTTATTGGGCTCTGAAATATTAAATATCTTTAAAAATGAGTAGTGTTTCCCCTCCTTAGGGCTATCTTTATAGCCAGCAATAGCTAAATAATTATCAAATACATCTAGCTCGAGGGCGACTCCGTCAATTTTAAGCTCAAAAACAGGACTATTTGTAAAGTCTTCCTTGACTCTTACTACACTTAACTTGTCTTTACTAAGAACATAGGCATAGTCACCTTTTATTTTAACAATATCGGGCTTAGTAAGATTAACACTACTCTCACTTAAGTCTTTTAGATTGATATCAGAGAAAAAACCATAACTATCCTCAGCAGAAAGATTTTTTAAATCACTACCTACTAAGTCTGAGCTGATTATAAAATTATTTAAAGAATTAAGATCGCTAAACTTTCTTAGCTCTCCTTGCAAGCTTATAGGGCTTCCTTTTGCCGGCTCATCCTCATCTAAATCCTGATGCTCACCTTGATTTGCTTCTGTGCCAACAACATCAACCACGCTTCTATCTTTTTCCCAAGGAAAAGAAACTGAGCAAGCGCTGAGTACAAAAGATATACTAATAAGTAGTACACTGGTCTTTATAATTTTATTTCTCATATTTAAATATTATTTAGCTTTAATTATAACACATTTAAAGACATAAATCATACAAAATAGTATTCTTTATTATTTTTAATCTTTAATTATTACCACATCGCCGACCTCTAGGTGATTATAGACATATTCAGCAGCTCCTATTCCTAGACGTACACAGCCATGTGAAACCGGCACTCCTAGATGATCTGAGCCCTCGCGATAACCATTGGGCCATATAGGTAATTCGTGAATACCTATACTACCCCTATCTAGCCCTAACCAAAAAGGCATATACAAGCCGTAGGTTTTAGACCAAGCTTTTTCAATCTTGTTTACTATTTTGTATTCACCCACTCGGGTGGGCATACTGGGCTTGCCACTAGAAATTGAAAATTCACGCCAATGATGATTATCAACAAAAAAAGACATAGTCTGACTTTTTAAGTTAATCTCCACTCTTACTGGCAACTTTCTAGGCTCTTTGCTAAGCGGGTCATAGGCATTATCAATTTCGACAAAATCACTATAACCGTCTCCGTCAGTATCAGCCTTAAAAGGATCGGTGCCATAGACATACTCAAAATAATCACTAAGCCCATCGCCGTCCATATCACTTTCTGAAAATTTTATTGGCTCAGGATTGTAGGGAGAATAACCCATAGCAATCTCCTGCTCATCACTATAGCCATCGCCATCGGTATCAAGTAAGGAAGCTAGACTATCACTAAAGCCAAGGCCAAAGACTAAAAGCAAAGAGATTGCTCCTAGACTAGTAATAAGAATTTTGTATAATTTATTTTTTTCCATTTTTATGATTTATTGAAAATTCGCAAGCACAAAACTTTTGTCTATACATCCCCAAGTCTTTGGCTAAGCTCTGAGATTTATTATAAACATCAATATCGCTAAAGTCATCAGCTAGATATTTTAATGATGGCATCTTAATATACTCTGAGGCAATTTTAGAAATTAATAAGCTATCTTTAAAGGGGCTGTAAAGCAGAGTTGTAGAAAAATAATCAAAGCCTTTTTCAAGAGCCACTTTAGCACTTAGACTTAGGCGATCACGATAACACAAGGCACAACGCTTCCCTCTTTCTGGCTCATGCTCAAAGCCTTTTACCATCTCTAAGAAATGACTATGCCTATAAGGAATAACTATCAATGGTATGCTAAACTTTTTGGCCATTAATTTTACCCAATAAAGCCTCTTGTCGTACTCCTCCTTTGTGTAAATATTAGAATTATAAAAAAACCAAGTCACCCTATATTTAAACATTAGTTTAAATTTCGTCACGTAAGTTCCGCAAGGGGCACAACATATATGTAAGAGCAAACTTGGCTTCGCTTTTTCCTGTCGGTAATCTAGAATGTGAAAAACCGAAACGACAATTATCATTAAAATAATTAAAATAAGTAGGGCTAGAAACTTACCCTTACTTTGCAAGAAAAGACCACTTACACCAAATATTCCAGCTAAGGTGTAGAAAACAAAAACAGTCTGCCTCTGGCTTAAGCCCAGAGCCAACAATCTGTGATGTAAATGTTTATTATCTGCAAACTTAAAAGGATTTTTTCCTTTTAAGCTTCTTCGCATTATAGTCCAAAAAACATCTAAAATAGGTATACCCATAATAAGAAGGGCTATTGCTATTTTGCTACCTGATATGATAGACAGTACTCCTAAAGCATAACCTATAAAAAGTGAGCCTCCCTCGCCTAAGAAAATTTTAGCGGGATGGAAATTAAAAATTAAAAACCCCAGTATGGCCGCTGTTAAAATTATAGCAGCCAGGGCAATGTCGGCTTGAAAATAAGTGGTCGTGGTGGTAAATAAAAAAATAATTAAAGCTGCTATTACCCCCATACCTGAAACTAAGCCGTCTACACCATCTAACAGCTTAGTGGTATACATCATACCTAAGGTCCAAACCGTAATTATTAAAAAGCTAAGCCAATTAAGACCTCCTAAAGAAATCACCCCACCAAAAGGACTACTTAACCTTTCTATGCTAATGCCCCCAATAATTAAAATTAATATAGCTAAAAGTGGGAATATAATTTGTAGGCGAGGTTTTAAATTATACCTGTCATCTAAAGCTCCTCCTACAATAATCACCAAGCCACCTAAGAAAAAGCTTAGTAGATGATTCCAAGATAATCCCCCCATTAAAAAGCGAGAAGAAAATATAAAGAGAGTGAGAAAAAAGGCAACAAATATAGCTATTCCTCCTAAAAGCGGCGTGGCTTTGCTATGTATTTTTCGCTCACCTGGCTTGTCTATAATAGCTAGCTTAATAGCTACCTTCCTTATCACTAAAGTAGAAACCACTGCTAAAGAAAAACTAATAACAAAGGGAATGATATAATTCATAAATGAAAATATTGACAACTTATGCTATTTTAGGTTAATATAGACAAAGTTTGGCTAATTATTTTAGTACATTAATATTTTAAAAAAAAGGAGGACGAAATTATGAATCAAGATTTAGGTAAGATCTTTTACTCCATCACTTCAATTTCAGAAAACATTTGCGCTCTGAAGAAAAAAATCAAAAAGGGCGAAGATGAACCAGAAATTTACAGAAAAAAGGTGGAAGTTTGGAAAAAGGAACTAGCTAAGGCAGAAATGGCCTTGGAAAGAAGACGTCGCATGACTTAAAAAACTGTGTGTCTTACAAGTAAACTAATGTAAAAATTCAAGGCGCATTTTTAAAAAATGCGCTTTTTTTATTTATAAATCCTGCGCCTTTTCAACTAATATCCTTCCCTTAGCATCAATTAATACCTGATCTCTTCTTTTTAATTTTTGTGACAATATCTTACCCGCAATAACATCCTCCACTCTTTCCTGTAATAAACGCCTTAAGGGACGAGCACCATACTTAGGGTCATAGCCAGCTTCAGCCAATATCATTACCCCATCCTTATCAGCTTTGAGGCCTATGCCTTTTTCCTCTAAGTTCTTTTTAATACCTCTTAACATTAAAGTAGCGATTTGGAAAATCTCCTGTTTTGTTAGAGGTTTAAAGACAATAATACCATCAAACCTATTGATAAGCTCTGGCCTCATCTTTTCGCGCAAATACTTATCTATCAATTCTTGCTTAAGTAGATTTAAGTCCTCAGCTTTGGAAATACTATCTTGTATAAAAGTGGCCCCAATATTTGAAGTAGATATAATAATAGACTCGGAAAAACTAATCGTTCTTCCCTGTCCGTCAGTTAAACGACCGTCATCTAAAATTTGTAAAAATAAATTTAAAATATTACTATCTGCTTTTTCAATTTCATCTAAAAGTATCATAGAAAAAGGCTTCTTTCTAACCGCCTCTGTTAAGTAGCCTAAAGCACCATCTGAACTACCTATCATCTTTTTAACACTATCTTGATGCTGGTATTCACTCATATCCAACCTTATCATATACTCTTCACTGCCAAAATAAATATCAGCCACTGTTTTAGCAAGCTCTGTCTTACCAACACCAGTTGGCCCTAAGAAAAGAAAGCTAGCAATAGGCCTCTTTCTATCTTTTAAGGCAACCCTAGCCCTTCTTAAGCTAGCTGAAACTGCCTTTACCGCCTCCTCTTGCCCAACTAAACGTTTTTTAATTTTATTTTCAAGATTCAATAAAGTTTCACTCTCTTCCTCTCCCACCTTCCCCGCCGGAATACCTGTCATCTCCTCTATAGCTGCTGCTACATCTTCTTTAGAGCAAAATGGCTTATCCGGATTATTGCGGCTATTTTTTGCAGCAATAAGGGCGGCCTTTTCAAGTAAGTTTATTGCCTTAAGCGGCAAAGCTTTGTCTTTTAGATAACGGGTTGCCATTTCCACTGCTTTTTCAATTGCACTATAGACAATATAAACATCATATTTAGACTCTAAAAAGCCAACCTTGCTTTCCAGAATCTGAATAGCAGCATTTTTATCCGGCTCCTTAATCCCTATGCTGGTCATACTTGTCCCTAGGAAACTATTTTCTATATATAAGGAGTAGTTATGAGTGGTCGCTGATGCTAAGCACATAATATGACCCCTAGCTATAGCCTCAGCTAAAACGCCAGATAAGTCTAGACTCTCATTGCTCCCTGCAGAAATACCAATAATACTTTCTATATTATCAATATATAAAATAATATTACCCGAGCGATTAGCCTCACCTATAGAAGCTAGTAGGCGCTCCTGAGCAATTGAGGCATCAACACCACTTATAAGACGAGAAACGTCAATTTCAACTAGACGCTTATCTCGAAAAAACTTAGGCACATCCTCGGCTACCATAAGTTGAGCCAAGCCTCCTATAATAGCGCTTTTTCCCACACCGTGATCACCTACCAATAAAACTCCATTGTGTCCGCTACTAAAGTTTTCAAAAATAGCGTTTAATTCTTGATCCCTGCCTACACATAATTCATAGTGCCCTTCCTTTGCTTTAATTGTTAGGTCATGGGAAAAATGATCTAAAGTTGGCGTAGCAATAGCTGTATAGGCTCTATTCATTCCTGAGCCTGGTTTAAATAGAGATAATTTACGATAAGAGTCATAGCGTTCATGAAGTAATCTGTCTACCCTAAACCAAGCTACGGTATTTATTATCTTATCCCGATCTATTTCAAGCTCATATAATATTTCTAAAAGCGCCTTGTCGTATTCACAGGCATAAATTAAAATTTCTAAGATACCGATACTGGACTGTTTTTCAAAATATGATTTTACAAAAGCACTAAGAAAAGCTTTTTCTAAATTATCACTAATTTTTTTATCCTTTAAGTCTCCAGTTCCAGCTGTTTTAACTATTCGTCTATCTACCATTTCTATCAATCTCTCGGCATCAACATTAAGACGAATGAGTAAGCTTTGCACTTTTTTATTCTTTAAAGAAGCTCTAAAGAAATAAATAATATCAAGCTCACTATTAACTTTTCCTGCCAGTAAGTAAGCATCCTCTAAAACTAAATCACTTTCCTTATCCAGAGCACTGGCGACATTGTAACGCTTGGCGTCTGTTTTTGATTTTTGAAAAAATTTATAATTAATGCGCTTACTATCTTTGCTTCGATTGCTAAATTTATAAAACAAATACAAATTAAACCAAAGAGATAACAAAAAAATACTAATGAAAGGGTCAGCTTTAGTCCAAAAAAATAAAATATCATCTAGTGTGCTGATTTCTGAATAATTAAGATATAAGTAGACTAGTAGTGATCCCCAACCAGCAAAGATAATAATCCAAGCAAAAAAAGCGAGCACCTTATCTAACTGCCTTTTTGTCTTATCAAGAGCAATTAAAGACTTTTTAATAGTTCTTTGAAAATATATAAAGCGCCCTAAAAACCAAGCACCATTCCCTGGTCCCGCACTGTCACGGACAAACTCTAAGTTTTGTTCATCTTCAAAGTACATAAAAAGATCCTAATTGAAAAAATAAGGCAATAAACAAAAAAATGGGAGCAACTAACCACAAAACCAAAGAGGCGATAAAAAATAGAAAATAAACAAGCAGAAGTAAGCCTCTAAATATAACTTGCACCGACCTAATTAAAAAACTAATAATACGGCCAGTGATGTCATACTGCCCATACATGGGAACGAAAATATTCTTTAACCAGATTTTAAAACCCAAAGACTTCTCTCTTTGTACTAAAAAACGCCAATTCTTTTTTAAGCGTTCAAAAAAGCCAAAACTATACCACCAAATAGGAAAATATATAATTTCCAGTAGCACTTTTGCAATAATTTGGCTGCCGTAAGTTAAAAAATTGTGTTTAATCATAATATAATTTATTA
>CAYIZC010000023.1:0-8695 GCA_964367805.1 uncultured Gammaproteobacteria bacterium | reverse complement strand
ACATACTTTCTTACAACACGAGATGGGAGTGAAATATTTTTTTCTAAAACTTACGCTGAGCACTTAGCTTACAAAAATAAATATTTAAAATAATATTATGTTTGAGGAAGATAAAATATTAATACCGGAAAGCGGAGATAATGAATTCTCCGAGGAAGGGCATAGAAATATTAAAAAACCATTAATTATTGCAGGTCTGGTTTTTATTTTACTAATTCTTATAGTTATTGCGGCGGTGTTAATAAACAAGCGTTCCAAAAATAACATTGACCCTATTGAATTTGAGGCTCCTGGACAAGAAGATGTATCTGATCCCAATACTTTGCCAAATCTAGATGGCGGTGAGGATGATAATGCTACATCTTGGCCTGATTTTAATCCCAATGATTTAGATATTGAGTATTTATCATTCTCTGACTTCTACAAGGCACCAGATAATAGTTTAGATGCCAGTATTAATAATTATTCTCTGCCTATAAATGTTAAAGTAGATGGCTTTAATTACTACGCCCTTTCTAGAAAAATAAACCTAGACCCAGTTATAGATAATTTAAATAGTAACGGCTTTGCTGTTTTAGATAACCCTTGGCAAAATGAAGTAGATGATTTTTATGCTATCTATAAACGCTTAGAAGAAAAGCAGATACCATTGCTTATTACCTCAGATTTTATGGTTTACTATCATCAAAATATGATGAAGCAAATCTATAAAGAGATAGAAGAGGGAGTTTTTTATGACTACTTATGGAATATAAATAAGAAGTTATATGAGATATCAAAAAATAGATATGAAAATCGCTTAGCAGCGATTGGTAATATCAATGATGTAATTTTAGAAGCACAGAGAATGGAGATGGCTTTTTTTGCAGTGTCCTTAGAGCTCTTAAAGCCAGCCGCAGATCAGGTGGCTATAAAAGGAGCGATAGAAGATAAAACAAAATTTAGTGAAGGCGACGTAGCGAAATTTAATTTTATGGCGCCAACTTATCTGCGCGATGATGTTTTAAGAGAAGTTCAGCTGATAAAATCAGGTCGCGATAAGGCTAAGTCTCCTAATCTTCGTTATATTCGTGATTATAATGATTTTGCTGTGCCTAAGGAGTATAAGGCTGATGCTAAGCTTAATAATTTTTTCTTAGCCTCATCCTGGCTTAGCTCTTTATTTCCACTTGAGTATCGCAGCGAAGCTTGCCCGGACTGTTTATTAGATCAAGAGGATTGGCGTATTAATATGGTGGCGGCTAGTTTGATGTCGACTGATCTTAGCACTAATGATAATTTAAAATCACAGTGGGCAATTATTTATAAGTTGATGGCTTTCTTTCAGGGGTTACGAGAAGAGCTGGATTATGTAGATTTTAGAGATTCTTTGATTTCTGTTTTTGGTGAAGATTACGATATCGATAAGTTGTTTAATGGTGACAGTGTAGAGGTGATGCAAAATTTAGAAAAGCTAAAAACACATTTATTTAAACATGAATTCTCAGAAATAAGAGGAGCGATTGATAAGAATAAGAAAGAAAACACAAAATATTTAGGGCTTAAAATATTAACAGGCGCCTATTGGCCAAATGATTATATATTTTCTCATCTAACTTGGCCAAAACTAGGTCCCTACCAAGGTTCAAGCTTAGGAGCAAATAATATTACTGCTTGTAAGGTGGGTAATCAATTTGTTCGTTGTAACAGTACTGCCCTAGATATTGCTAATTTAGTTACACCCATGACGGCTAATGATTTATTTATAGAAAATGCAAAATACTTAAACTACAGCTCGTCAGCTGATACTTTAGTTAGTCAGCTAAATAGAGATGGTATTTGGCACACCTCAAATTATTGGTCTACTATTAGTCTAATGAGTTCTATAATCGACAATAATGTGACTATGCCAGTTTTTGCTAGCTCTAGTCTTTGGCAAGAGCAAAAAATTAATACAGCTATTTCAGCTTGGGTGAATTTACAGGTTCCGCTTGATAGATTCTCTTTTACCCCTATGTTTGAAGGAAATACCTTAGATACATCCTTTAGCTTAGATGAGAATATATATGTTGAGCCTAATCTAAGTCTAATCAATGAGTTGTTGGCGATAAATAATATGGTAGCTGACACATTTTCAGCTTTAGGCTTAAATAGACAGGTCAATTTAGCTGCCCAAACGATTAAGAGTATAGATGAGGATTTAAAAATGCTACAAGCTGTAATTATTAAAGAACTACAAGGCGAGGCCATAGATGAAGCTCAGGCTGAGCAGTTGCGAGACTTTGCCAAGAGGTATCAAGTTGATAAGTTATCTAGCTCGGATAATGTTTTAAAGCACAGCTCAGCTCTTGGCGGTAAAGCAGTCGTGCAAGATATAAGAAAATTAAAACTTATGGCTCTGGTTCACCAAGTGGCTAGAAATAAAGTAATTGTTGTAGGTCCAGTTTGGAATTACAAAGAAAGTCGCTAACTAGCGACTTTCTTTTTCTTATTGCTTTAAATTCTATTTTAAATACCTAAAAATAAAAATATTGTTATCTTCTAAGGCCTGCCAGTTATCAGCACTTAATTTGGCGGCCTTTATTATTTTAGAGCTATCGTTCCAATATTTATTTATTACAAAATAAGATTCTTTCGTTTGAGTTAATTCCATAACAGAGAGCATAGTTTCACGACTAGGTGACTCATAGACCATGTCTAGATAATAGTTATACAAAACCCCACCAGTGGGAATGGGGTAGAAATAGAGCTCTCCAGAGGCACTATCTAAGTAATTAGTGAAGCCAAAGACATGCAGGGCCGCCGCTGAGACCTGTTGATTGGCTAAGACGAGGTATTTATCACTTGCTAACCCATCTATCACTCTGACCGCTTCTAAGTCGTATTTGCTAGTACTGTAACCGCGTGAGTTGAAATACTTATCAAAACGAGGATAGGCTAAGTAAAGTGAGCTAGAAATATAGAATATAATAAGAGCAAAGAAAATAAGTCTAGTTTTAAGGCGGGGAAGATCGTATATTTTTTTTATCACATAATAAATACTAAGGGCGATAAAGGGGCTAGAGAATATTATAATTATGCTTATTATACGACTAGCAAAATCATTTTGTTCATAGGCGATAATATTATTAAAACTTATCTGAGAGCTTAATATGTAGGCGGCCACTAAAGAGAGATTTATGCTAAGTAACCCTCGCCAAACATAAGCATCTTTATCATGAAAATGTAGCTTAGTTTTATTTTTGAAAAATATTAAAACACCGCTTATAATAAGGGCGATAATAATAAGTTTCTGGTAGCTATTGATAAGATAAACAGCGTTTAATAAAAAATCTTGTGAGCCGCTATAGGCAGGCATAAACAATGACTTAAGAGTTAGCCAGATAGATTGATAGTTTAATCTTAAATTATGCCACTTAGCGCCACTGGAGATAAATAGAGCTAAGGGAATTAAAAGAGCTCCTGCGGCAAGGAGGGAGGCGGATATAAACTTTCTAGCTTTTTGGCTAAATCGTTTTTGCTGGTCTTTAAATATCAACCACAGACTCCAAATAATAGCGGGAATGCCGGCAATGGGGTGGATTGCGGCCGAAGCCAGGGCAAAAATTGCGGTGTAGGCAGGCGGTCTCTTGGCAATAGCAGAATAAATTGTTAGTAATAAAAATAAATAAGCAAAATTTTGAGGAGTGCTAATTATAAATAAAGAAAATGTAAAAGTAAGAGCGCTTAAGCTACTTATAAGAATAACTCTACCTTTGGAGTCTTTATCCAAAGAGAGGTTTTGAAAAAAGTTAAAAGCTAATCTTGGTAATATAAGAGACGCACTAAGGGGCACTAATAGTTTGCTGATTATCGAGGCTGAAAAGCCGCTTATTTTGCTTAAGATAGTAATTAAGCCGTATTGTCCTAAATAATAAGGCGTCTTGGGGTAGATCACGCCTTGGTCTATTATAGTTTCAACTGCAGCTAGATGAATAAAGGGGTCAAAGCCATAAGCTATTTTATAAACTATAAGAGCTAGACTAAGGCTCAAAAATAGATGCAAGGATAAAAGACTTAAGTTTGTTTTTTGCTTGAAATATTTACGACTTATAAGAAGAAAGAGGGTAATAAGGCTAAGTACATAAAAAAGAAAAAAAGAGCTATTACTTATTACTTCAAAAGGAGATATTAGAGCTAGGTCAGTCCTAGCTTTAAATAATTCAAGAAAGGTGGCTAAAACAAAGATTAAGTAAGTTATGATTGTTAGTAGACGCTTATTATCCAGTTTTTTTATAGTTTTTTTACTCCTATCTTCTAGTTTTAGTAAATTTAGCTTAAAAAGACCAATAAAGGTGAGAGAAGTGAGGATCAGGGTGATGATTATGCCCAGAGCATTTAAGGAATAAAAAAAGTAAATTAAGGCTGAGTAAATAACTAAAAGACTGACAAGTAGCTCTGGCCAGTCTAGAATTTTATGTTTATTTTTAAATTTTTTTAGATATCTCATAAGTCCTAATATAATAGCAAATTCTTGCTAAAAATGGCAATTTCGGTTAACATTAAATTGATGAAAATAAAATTTAAAGTCAATTTTAACAGTCTTATACTTGTTATTTTAGCTAGTCTTTTTTTTATTGCCAGCTCTAGCTTTAATTATAGTTTACAAGACGATACTTATACTAAATGGACCTCTCCTGATGAAAGTGCTAACTATTTCTTCAGTAAACGCTTTTCCGAGGGGAAGTCTTTAGGTAGCTTTGATGAGGCTGCTATTATTGGGGACAATATGGTTATGCCTCGTAGTTTTAGAAGTGATTTTGGTTGGCTAAAGCCAGTTAGTTTCTTAGGAATAATACTTATATATGGTTTTTTGGCAAGTTTAGTGGGCTCTACCTTAATTCCTTTTTTCACACCCTTGCTCGCTGCCCTAGGCATACTTATCTATTATGGGATACTTAAGCGATTATTTAATAAAAGGATTGCTCTTATCTCAGCGACCTTACTCACTTTTTTCCCAGTCTATATTTACTACAGCGTCAGAAGCATGTTCCATAATGTTTTATTTATTGTCTTGCTTCTCCTGGGCATATATTTCTTAATTTTAGCAGCCAGAGAGAAGAAACCTAAGCAAGCTGTGCTTGAAGAAACAGAATCAGATAACTATCCCTTAGTAAATGAAGGCAGGAGTGGCGAAGTGGATGAGCTTAAGTCAAAAAAAGAATTAAAAACCAGCTTTAGAGCTAGATTTTTAAACTTGAAGCTGGGAAAGGAATTTTATTTAAAGCTACTATATGCTTTTTTAGCCGGTATTTTTTTAGGCCTAACCTTTATTACTCGCCTTTCCGAGCTTATTTGGCTTTTGCCAGCTCTTTTTATAGCTTGGCTTTTTTATTTTAAATCTTATAGCTTTAGTAAAATTATTTTAATTGTCGCTGGAGTATTTTTAGCCATTATACCTAATCTTTACTTTAACCAGTTGCTTTATTCTGCGCCACTACGGGGTGGCTACAATGAAATGAATCGTTCCTTAGATGATATCTCTGAGGCCGGCTCAAGTATAGTGCAGTCAGTTATTAAGGGAGGGAGTCCACTTGATTATTTAAAAACTATATATCATAACATTTTCTATTTTGGCTTTGATTACGAACAATCACTGCAGATGGCAGAACATTATATAATAGAGATGTTTCCTATTTTAAGTCTGCTTTTTGCCTTAGGCTTTGTTTTAGTTGTATTTAGAAGTTTCTTTAAATTTGAAAAAAAACATCTTGTTTATTTTTTAATCTTTACAGTACTTTCTGCTATTTTAATTTTTTATTATGGCTCTTGGCAGTTTAATGATAATCCAGATCCCAATAGGTTTACGATAGGGAATTCCTATACCCGCTACTGGTTACCAATTTATTTAATGATGATACCAATCGCCTCCTTTTTAATATATCATTTGACGCGCTCTTTTGTTTTGGCTATAAGTGGGGCAAAATCTCTTAAAGGCAATAAAATTATAAGTGCTTTGCAAGCTGTAGTGATTATAATAATAAGTCTAATCAGTCTAGACTTTGTTTTATTTGGCTCAGAAGAAGGCTTAGTTCATCTCTATTATAATAATTTAAGAGAAAGAGATTATATAGAAGATGTTAGGGCACAAACAGAAGAGAACTCTATTATCATTACTAAGTATTATGATAAGTTTCTATTTCCAGAAAGAAGGGTTATTATGGGGACAATTCCTAACGATGAATTGCTTCTTGCCTCAGCTAAGTTAGTAAAATATTATCCCCTATATTATTATAATTTTTCTCTTCCTCCTGAGGCAGTTGATTATCTAAACGAGAGAAAGCTTAATGTTTATGATTTAAAGATGACGCTACTTAAAAGAATTAATCATGATTTTAGTCTATACTCTTTAAAGTATGCATCGCCTGAAATCTTAGCAAGCAGTACGGCAGATGTTTTACTGGGTGCTTCGGAGAATAAAGAAAAATAAAATTATTATGAAAAAAAAATATCATATAGTTACCCTAGGCTGCGCTATGAATTATTCTGACAGCGCCAGGGTAGCCAGTTTTTTAGATGAGCATGATTATGTCTCAGTTTCTGAAATAAAGCAGGCTGAGCTTTTAATTATTAATACTTGTGGAATTAGGCAGTCGGCTGAAAATAGAGCCTACAGCTTAATTACTAATGCTAAAAAAAGTAATATAAATACCAAGATACTTTTAACAGGTTGTCTTTCTAAGCGAGAGGATGTTAAGAAAAGACTGGCGTCTAAAGTAGATTATTTTATGCCTATTAGCGCTCTACCTGATATTTTGGAATTACTACAAAATCCTAAAAGGGAAAGCAGGCTTAGTTTAGATGAGACAAGGCTTAAGGAGGGTGAAAAATATTTAAATATTTCACCCAAGCAAACAAACTCTTTTTCCGCCCAAGTGCCAATAGGCAATGGCTGTAACAATTTTTGCTCTTATTGCGTAGTTCCCTATGCCAGAGGCAGAGAAGTCTACCGCAGCGCCTCAGATATTATTTTAGAAGTAAAAGATTTGCTAAAAAAAGGTTACAAAGAAATTATTTTAATTGCTCAAAATGTAAATTCCTATCACTCCCCTGATTACGATTTCCCTAAATTATTAGCTGAAGTGGCAAGCTTAAAAGGAAATTTTTGGATAAGGTTTTTCTCTAGTCACCCTAAAGATGTTAGTGATAGTTTAATAAAAACTATTTCTAGCTATGATAAAATTTGTCCCCACCTACATCTCGCTCTTCAGTCCGGTGATGATGATATTTTACAAGCCATGAATCGTAAGTATAATTCTAAGCATTTCTTAGAAATACTTAAAAAAGTAAGAGCCCTTAAAAAGAATATTAGCATTACGACTGATATAATAGTTGGCTATCCAGGCGAAAGTGAGGCTAATTTTTTAAATACAGTTTCAGTTTTTAAAAAATCTCAGTTTGAGTTAGCCTATATTTCCCGCTACAGCCCTCGGCCAGGAACTGTTTCAGCTTCTCTAAAAGATGATGTAAGTGGCGAGGAAAAGGCAGGTCGAGAAAAAGTGTTGGAAGAGATAATGTTTAAAGCCTCCTATCAGGCAAATAAAAAAATGCTGGGCAAGGCGCTAACAATACTAGTGGAAGGGAAAAACCGCAAGGGCAAGTATTACGGCAAAGCAGGAAATTATAAAATGGTACAAATTGCTTACAATGAGAGTTTAAATGATGAAATTGTAGGTAAGTTTGTAAATGTTAAAATAAGCTCAGCTGGCATCATGGGCCTAGAGGGAGAGATAGTTTTGTAAAATAAGTAAGAATTATTTTTATATGTCTAAAATAGTAAAAGTCAAAAAAAATAAAAAAGAAGACTTAAGGCCTAAGTTGATTGTCATTAGCGGTGTAACCGCTAGTGGTAAAACCGGACTAGGTGTTCGCTTGGCTCATGAATTATCAGGGGAGATAATTAGCGCTGATAGTAGACAGGTTTATAGAGGAATGGATATAGGAACAGGCAAAGACCTACCCGATTATAATTATAAAGGTAAAGACATCCCTTATCATTTAATAGATGTCGCTAGTCCGCGCCAACCCTTTCACCTGGCTCGTTATTTAAAGCTGGCAAATAAAAGCATAGAAAGTGTTTTAGCTAAAGGAAAATTACCCATTATAGTGGGCGGTAGCGGTCTGTATGTTCAGGCTTTGGTTGATAACTATGAACTGACAAGTGTTAAGAGCAAGCGTTTAGAGCGTGACAAGCAAGAGAGTTTGGGCGCAGAAAAACTATATAAAAAACTTAAAAAACTTAACCCCGATTTTGCAGAGCGTTTAAATAATAGCGATAGAAATAACGCTAGAAGACTGGCGCGCTATCTTGAGATTGCCTCTGAGGGTGAAATAGTTCAGAGGAAAAAGATAGATAATCCTTATAATTTTTTAGTAATAGCTACGGAGATAAGCGATGCCAAGATGAGAGAAAATATTAGTCTGCGCCTAGATCAAAGACTTAAAGATGAAGTCTTGGTAAATGAGGTAAAAAGATTACACGAAGCTGGTATTTCCTATAAGCGTTTGATTTCCTTTGGCCTAGAGTATAAATATGTAAGTCTTTATTTACAAAAAAAATTAGATAAAGATGAGATGCGAGAAAAGCTTATTACTGCCATTTATCGTTTTGCTAAAAAACAAAAAACCTGGTTTAAACGTTTTGAAAAACAAGGTCAAAAGATAAACTATGTTAGTA
>CAYIZC010000022.1:2492-8884 GCA_964367805.1 uncultured Gammaproteobacteria bacterium | reverse complement strand
CAATATAGATTATTATTATTTAAAAAGATAAACAAGAAAAAAAGCTGAGTAAACTCAGCTTTATTTTTTATTTAATTGCTTCTTTCATAACTTGATAGACATCAGCAAAGGCTATATTATGGCTTTTGCCATAAGATAGGGTAAAGGCTAGCGCAGCCTGGGAAATAACCATGGGCAAACCATCTATAGTTTTAAATCCTTGTCGCTTAGCTTCAGAAATTAGAGGAGTATCCTCTTCTCTTAAAACTACATCTGCTATAACCACATCTTTTTGAATTAGCGATAGCAAGCGCTTGCCTTCTTTTAAATTTTCTTCTAGGCCAGAGGCGGTTTCACTTATTGCTAAATAATTTGCAAAAGTACCGGCAGCTCCTTTAGTGCTAGAATTTATCAAAAGAGCGATGTCGTTTAAAAATTTTTCTATCTCACCCTCTGAAATTGCCTTAGCCAAGTCAGACTCATAAAATTTGTTAATTGCACCGGCGAGGGCTTGTGCCTTGCTTAAGGTACGATTAGCAATAATTAATTTAGCGCCTTTTTTAGCTAGAGCAAAAGCAATTGCATTAGCAGTTCCCCCTGAGCCTAGTAATAAAATTTTCTTCTCCTTTAAGTTTTCTAAGTTAGGAAAATTAAATGCTAAACCGGAAACAAAACCTTCACCGTCTGTGTTATAGCCGACTAATTTAGCTTCTTCGTTTTTTAAAACAAAGTTAGCGGCGCCTACATTAGCAGCACTGTCATCGAGTAAATCTAAGCTATTTATAGACTCATCTTTAAAGCCGACGCCCAAACCACCTAATTTAAAGCGTTGATCATCTTTATAGGCCGCAAAGGTAAACTGCAAATTGGCTTGATTAATCTCTGTGTCCGCTGGAACTAAAACTAGACTTTTAGCATTAATCTTAAAATGCGAAAAGGCGTAATTCCAAAGCTGGGGCGTTCTGGCTGGGTAGTCATGAGAGATTAAGGTGAGCATTAATTCAGGAGATTGCATATCAGAGGCATTATCTTTTGCTAGTTCTGAAATTTTAAACATTCCGCTTTGTAGTAGATTTTCTAGACGCTTAGGTTCTGTCTTAAACTCAGCCTGCTTGTCATAATCTACTTTAATAATTGTTACATAGGAATCTGGATCTAAATCAAGATCGTAGATAAGTCCTAATTGATATTTTAAATCTAGGCTGTTTTTAATATCAGGACTAGATCCTAAAAAATCTTCTTCTCTTAACTCAGATATCTTCTTGTCATAAATATGCTTGATTTTAGCCGAAACTTTACTCTTCTCATCAAAGACAGGGGCGAGACCAAGACTATCTGAACCAAGCTTAACGATGCATCTTAGCTTAATGTTCTGATTTTCACAGTAGCCACGGACATTTTCACAAAGCCTACGCCCAGGACGGAAAAAAGTGCTAATTTCTTGACTCAAAACAAGCGGCCAGTAAATCTTGCGGATTGCCATTTCATTGGGATTTAATAGTAATTTTTTCATATTTTGTTATTTTTAAGGTTCATATACATATTATCTTCATATTTAATAGTGTTCTTAATTATATGAGACATAAATGGTATTGTCAATTTGTAAAAGCGTATATACCCCCATGATTTCCTTATTATCATTAGCTACAAATTGTGATAAAATTTAAGTATAGAGTAACTATTATATCTTTATATTCGTTAATTTTATAAATCTAAACCTATCTTTTAAATCCTTGTCTATGTTAATAAGAAAAATAAGAAATAAGAAATTTGTTTTAATTTTATTTTTATTTCTTTTCTCCTTCTTGATAAGTTCCAGCCATAAGCTCGCCCAAGCACAAACGGATGAGTGGAGAATAAAAGAATTTAAAACTACTATTGAAATATTTAATGATGACAGTGCTCTTATAAGAGAAGACCTAGTCGCTGATGCAGGCGATACTAAGGGCAAGCATGGTATTTTTAGAATTGTACCAACCAGAGCAAACACTCCCAAGGGCTACATTTACTCACCTGTAGAACTGGTGTCTATAAGTGATTTTTTTGGCAATGCTTATAAATACCAAGAAACAGACGATGCGGGAACTATAACTTGGAAAATAGGCGACCCCAATATTACTGTTAGTGGTGAAAATGACTATCGTATAGTATATAAGCTAAGTAATATTATTCGCGATCAAGACGAATTTGATGAATTTTATTTTAATATACCAGGGAATTACTGGGATATGGAAATAGATAGCTTTAAAGCTGAAATAATATTACCCGAAAATATAAATAAATCTAACATAAGCCTACACTTATACAGTGGCCAAGCTGGAGAAAAGGATAATACTATTGCCAAGTACAGATGGTTAGATGATAGTCGCCTGGAGCTTAGTTCAAGTAAAAAATTAGAAATTGGCGAAAGTGCTAGCATTTCCCTTAGTTTCCCTAAAGGAAACATAGAGCATCAAATTATAGATACTTCTAATTTAACAACTAAAGGCTCTAAAGAAAAAGACACTCCCTGGTACATGATTTTAAATGCTTTAATTGTAACACCAATAACTATAGGTATTTTATTTACTCTAAGGAGAAAAAAACAAAAACAAAACCCTTATTACAAACGTACTGTTATTGCTGAGTACGATTCACCTGACAATCTTAGTCCAATAATGCTAGCTTACATAAACAAGCGTAGAAGCGATGGTAAATATTTTACTGCCTCTATTGTACACATGGCTGTCTTAGGGCTTATAACTATAGATGAAAAAGAATATAAAACTTTGTTCTTTAAAAACAAGGAGATGAAATTCATAAAAAGCCAAGATCAAAAAAACTATCAGCAATTAGATAAAGTTGAAAAACATATCTTTGACCATATTTTTAAAGAAAATAACTCGATTGATTCAAAAAAACTTGGCCTTATTTTACAAAAAGAATATCATGAAATAAATGAACTACTGAAAAATCAGGCCAAGCATGAGGGCTATCTTTTAGAAAGAAATAGTTTTGCCACCAAGGGCTATATAATAGCTATCTTTCTGTCTCTTCTTAGTGTCTCTATCCTCTCTTTTGTAGCCCTTGCTGTATTCCTCCTCCTAGATCGTAACTTAAGTGAAAAGGGAGAAAAAATAATCTGGCAAACTAAAGGATTTAAGCACTATCTAAGTGTAGCTGAAAAAGATAGACACGCTTTTTATGAAAAAGAGAACATATTCACCAAACTCCTTCCCTATTCTATTGTCTTGGGTGTGGTAAAAGAATGGACCAAAAAAATGGCAGATATCTATGGCGAGGAATATGTCCAAAACAGCCTCTATTGGTATAGTGGCACTTCCGGTCTTAAGGCCTTAGCCAGTATAGACAATATTTCAAGCCAGATTAACTCTATCACCAGTAACATTAACAGTTCTATGGGAACTAGCTCAGGTGGTGGCGGTGGAGGCTTCTCAGGGGGTGGTAGTGGTGGAGGAGGTGGTGGTGGTTGGTAATTAAAGTTATATAATGCATAAACAGCATACTTTAATTCAAAGACTAGACGCAGCTATTTAAATAAAGCAAGCAAATTGACAATAATAATAAAAAATGTTAATGTAGAAGTACAATTTTTAGATGTTTCACCTTTAGAACTCTAGCTATGGAAAAAATCATAGCCAATAAATTATGTGTAAAACTGGTATTTCTGTAAAGTATGGCGCTGGCTCGGGTCGCCTGGAAAATATCCGACTATCTGAAAAAGGTATCTTGGTGGGAACTTTCACCCCCAATGCTTCAAATTATGGAAGCATAATCAAGGTTGCTGAAGTAAAACCGACCAATAGAAAATCGGCTAAAAAATTAGAGTCAGAACTAGCGAGGCTAAGCTCTAAGAAAAAAAATTCCTCGCCTGGAAAAAAAGGAAGCCTCAGATAAGAGGCAAAAAAATTACAAAACGAGCCCTATAAATGAGCTCGTTTTTTTCTTGTCTAATAATTCTTTATCTCTATTTAAGGAAATCTAACAAATCATTAACATTTTTTAAGCGATAGAGCTTTAATTTAGTGCTTTTAACCTTAACATCAGGAATGATAGCATTTTTAAAACCTAAGCGTACTGCTTCTTTAAGTCTTTCCTCTAATCTAAATACATTTCTTACTTCCCCACCTAGTCCCAACTCCCCTAAAACCAAGGTATCACGAGAAAGAGATTTATTTAGATAAGAGGAAAATATCGCCCCCACTGCTGCCATATCAAGGGCTGGGTCAGATATTCTTAGCCCTCCGGCCACATTTAATATAATATCTTGATTGAGTAAATTAACTTTAGTCCGTTTAGAGATAACAGCGCTTAAAACCTGTAATCGATTCAAATCAAAGCCGCTAGCCTTTCTTTGCGGATAGCCAAAAACAGTTTTTGAAACTAAGGCTTGTAGATCAACCATAAATGGTCTTGTTCCCTCAAGCACACAGCCCAGTATAGAGCCTGATATAGCACTTACATTATCTAGCATAAATACTGCCCCTGGATTTTTTACTTCGCAAAATCCAGCTCCTGTCATCTCTAGTACTCCTAGCTCGTTTACTGAACCAAAGCGGTTTTTAGTCGAACGAAGCAGTGAATAATTATTAGTACTCTCTGACTCCAATAACAAAACCGTATCCACAATATGTTCTAAGGATTTAGGTCCAGCCACTTGGCCATCTTTAGTAATGTGTCCGATTAAAATAACAGCAATATCATTTTCTTTCGCCAGTTCTAAAAACTGGGCGGTAGCTGCCCTAATTTGACTAATACCGCCACTTTCAGAAATCACCTGACTAGAGTAAATAGTTTGAATAGAGTCAACAATTAAAAGATCTGGCTTATTTTTCTTAACAGCCGCCACTATCTTTTCTGAATTTGTATCAGAGATAAATTTCAAATTAGCGGTGTCGCATTTTAGCCTGTCAAAACGATTCTTAACTTGAAGAGCTGACTCCTCACCACTAGCATAGATTACCTTTAAGGCGGGCTTAGCTGAGGTTGCCAGTTGAGCAACTAAAGTAGATTTACCTATCCCTGGCTCACCGCTAATAAGCACTAAAGAGCCAGGCACTAGCCCGCCTCCTAAAACTCTGTCTAATTCTACAAAACCGGTACTAAGACGACGCCAGGCACTACTAGCAATGGTACTTAAGTCTAATAAGTCGGCTGCCTTCACTTTGCCTAAATCCTTAGCTCTATCTTGGTGTGAATCGCTTATTTCTTCACTAAGTGTTCCCCAGGCGCCACACTCCAAACAGCGCCCACTCCATTTTAAAGATTGGGCGCCACACTTAGAACAAGAGAAAATTGTTTTTATTTTTTGGGCCATAATTATTTATCTTGCCAAAACGCACTATCAACTAACCAAGTGCCATTTATATTTTGTAGAGAGACCTCTATATCTTGAGTATAAGCGTCACCTTCATTTACCTGAGATCCACTTTCTATTCTCTGGGTTTTAACTAAAATAGAAGCCTTGGTCTTGCTATAAGTTTGAACTTTAGTAGAAATTGCTTTAGTGGTAACTCCGTAGTATTCATCTGAACCTGAGGCTGAATCTTTTAATTCCTCGACATAGGTTTTAGCCCAAGTTTTCATCTTAGGGGTCATAAAAATTTTTAAGTCTTCAAAGTTACTATAATTTGAATAATTTGAAAATGATCCAAATCTTTCCACAAAGCCTCTGGCTAACTTAGCGGCATCGTTTTCATTTGAAACATGTGGCTCTTCTTTTTGGGGATTATATTCTTTATCACGCGGCCTATCGCCTTCGCTAATATTTTCACTATCGGCATTATCAGTTGCATCTGGCAACTCACCAGCTGGGCCAGATGGAACATCAGGAATAATTTCTGGGCTTTGCTCTGCTTTGTTGAAAAATACGAGATAGACTACTATAGCAATTATCACTAAGCCAAGAGCTATAATGAGGAGTCCAATATTTTTTTGATTCTTTCTCATATTACTTGCAATTAAAAATTAATAAATATTTAAAATTAAAAACTATATCTCTATTCTTCGCCTTCTTGTAAGCTAGCTTCAAATTCTCGCTTAGCTTCTTCTAGTTCCAGTAACTGCCTTGGGTCGGAGGTGATAAGTTGATCTTCGGTATAGGAGGCAACAACCTTCATTGCTACGTGCTTATTGCCCGCAAAAAATATTCCCTCACCAATGCCACATTCCAACAATAAGTATCTTTCACCTTCGGTAAGTAGGAAAGTTTTTTGCACTAGATCTATAGAAGCTGGTGATTGCTTAAGTAAAATTTGCATAGAGGAGTTAGTAACTATCGCTTGGCCGTAAGGGGAGTGTAAGAAATCGTTTACATCCTGAGTAATAGTAGTTACTCCTAAATAATATTTACGGCAGCGCTTTACAAGAGCAAAAATAAACTTGGCACTATCTTCATGTTGCATCATCCACCA
>CAYIZC010000022.1:0-2392 GCA_964367805.1 uncultured Gammaproteobacteria bacterium | reverse complement strand
GCTCTGTCCATAATAGAGTCCTCATCATAAGTCATGTTCCCTATCATTAGTCTAACTAAGCCCTTAAGAGTGATAACAGCGCTTCTAATTATATCTTTTGGTCTAGCCTCTCCCCCCACTGAACTAGGAAGATCAAAAGGATTAATTTTGTTTTCACTAGATAGGGAAATATTTATATAGGTTCCTCCCACCGCCTCAGAGAGATGTTTATACTCATATTCTGGGTCAATAACAATAACATCGGTCCCCAACATAAGTGAGCGCAAGACTTCAAGCTTAATAGCATAACTTTTTCCCGCACCAGAGGTAGCAAAAACAACTGAGTTAGCGTTGGGTAGGGTAAACCTGTCAAACAAAATTAAACTATTATTATGACGATTAATACCATAAAGTATCCCCCTATCACTACTAAGCTCACTGGAGATAAAAGGGAAAGATGAGGCAACCGGCGATGAGTTCATATTAAAAGCAATATAGAGCTCGTCATTTCCCAGTGGCATAGTAGAGTTAAATCCCTGCTCTGATTGGTAATATACTCTCCTTGAATAAACTAAACGTGAGCCAAAAATATCTTCTACTTGGTCTGATATTCTATTTAAATCTTCTAAATTGTCAGCATACAAAGTAACGTAAAGGGCATATTGGAAAAACTTCTCTACCCCTTGAGTAAGGGCATCACGCAAATATTCAATATCTCGCAAGGCAGTTTCGCGAATTGGATCACGAGCTGCACCCTTTTCAGCATCAGAGATAATTTGGGCTTCTAAATTACCTACTTTATTTTTAAGTTGTTTTAAAATAATGGCACTGGAGACTGGATAGAAAAACATGGAAATATCAAAAGTGAGGTTAAGGTTAATAATCGGAGCAAACCAACCAACTGAGATATAACGAGGATAAGAAATAACAAAAATAGTACGTAAATAGTTATCACCTAAAAGCAGGTGATTGGCCTCCACCTTCATACTAGCTGGTGCAATGATATCTTTAACTGACAAAATACCACGGCGCAAAGCTAACTCTTCTTCAATAATTTCACGAGTTGCTTGCGGGTCTGACTCTACGTAATCCTGCCTCTTAGAACTAGGTCCTACTTTAGAGCTTAGAGTTATTTTATTTTTTTCCTCTCCTTTCTTGAAATTTATCATAACTATTTTAAATTATCATTCACCTTTATTTTATCAAGATCGACCAGAGGCTGATTTTTTGAAGTTTCTGGATTATATGTTTTATAATAAAGTTCTATTAAACTCTGCGTATCTAATCTGGCTACTGAAACTCCCATTGACTCCAGCCCTCCCATAACACTATCTAGACGCCTAGCTAACATTTCTTGGTAGCGATCAAAAGTCTTTTCTTTAAGAGAAATAATAGTTGCCGGCTTAAGAGCTTCTTTTATAAGACTAAAAAAACCTTTCTGCTTATCACTTAAGGGATCATAGGGTACAACTACAAAAAAGCGCTTACTCATAATTCTGCCTATAGAAGTTAACTCTTTAATGTACTCTATATAATCAGTGGTCTGTAATTTTAATAATTTGTTAGTCTGGGCTCTTTCTTTCTCCCCTAAATAACTAAGGTAGTTGTCAATTTCAAGCTCTCTTGATTGGATTACAATCTGAAGAGAAAAACGAAGATTATTTAAAAAACTTACATAAGAGCTAATTACCGCATTTTGCTCCTCTTCACTTTTTAAAGCAAAATTAATACTAGAGACCATAATTACTGCTCGCAGAGTTCCATCCTTTAGAACAACAGTATTGTCTTTTATCTCAGCAATATCTAAATACTCCTGAGTTGATTTACCTACTTTGTTTCCTGCTAGTTTATTGTTATTAGCCATATATGTATTTATTCTCCTTTATATTTACCTTTAGTGTCGACTATTAAGGCAACTTCCGCTAAACGTGATTTTTTATAATACTCCTTAACTACTGCTTTTCTCTCTAATTTAATCGGCGCTTCAACAGATTCTTCTTTGCCGCTAATTCCTAAGTGATGATTCCACACTCGCAAACCAGGACGTCTTAAGGTTTGTACTGCATTTAAAAGAAAGAAATGGAAAGGTCGGCCATTTATCTTAACAAAAGAAAAGATTACAGCGATTATCAAAACAACAACAGCCACCACAAGGAAAAGAGCAAAATCAAATAAACGAAAAGAGGCACCGATAATAAGAGCTGCGGAAAGTAATATTAAAAATTGTCTGGTCGTAATTGGACCAATAATTTTACTCTCTACATCAATAAATTGTGGTACGGTAAATTGTTGCATGGCTTAAAAAATTAAGCGACTATTAAGATTAATAATGGCTTCAATTTCTTCAAAACTTAAATTATTACCTTCTTCTGTATTTTTATTTACAAAATCAGAAACGGTCTCACCTTTAGAC